>NZ_KV816982.1:0-296 GCF_001814535.1 Actinomyces sp. HMSC065F12 | reverse complement strand
TCGTTTCGTAGTTTTGACCTCGTTTCGTAATTTGCCGATCAAAATACGAAAAAATTACGAAACGCTCTACCTGCGGTTTCGTGATTTCCGCAAACGAAAAGAACAAAACTACGAAACACGCGATAACGCTGTGACCTGCATAGACACGTCACATTTCGGCGGTGTTTCGTAATTTTGCGGTATTTCGACCCAAACCTTTTAAGAGAGAGACACAGACACGCATTGCAGGCACATGTCTACGACACAGAGCGTCCTCGTTGAGGGCACGCTGCAGGGGTTGCAGCTATGTGACACGG
>NZ_KV816981.1:27840-28809 GCF_001814535.1 Actinomyces sp. HMSC065F12 | reverse complement strand
ACACGCTCTAAAGGCGGTGTTTATCCAGTCGTTTCGCCCACAATCTGTGGTTGATAGATCGGCGTCCACGCCTTCCATAACAACCGGTGAGCACGCTGATACTCTGCGGGTGTGAGCACGCCCCGCCCCGCCAGCACGCTCAACGTGTGAGAGTCCGTGATGAAGGCGAGTTCTCGGGCGAACACGTCAGGCTGTGTCATCTGATCAACCCGAGCCGTGAGAGCGTTCATGGTCGTCCGCCCCTGGTGCCGAAGCGAGCACGCACATAGCAGGCGTGACAGCAAAACTTTTGACCTGGCTTGTCCACGATCGCGAAGCAGCGTCCGCAGTGCGTACAGGTCTGCTCGCGCATAGGCTCAGTTTTCTGTCGATGCCGCCAAGCTTTATGCCTGCAGGCGGGCGAGCAAAACCGAGCCCGAGCCCCTCCCTGTATAGGGCTGGCACACCACTGACACACGCGCTCGACCATCACCGGAGCGGCGTCAAGGTTTCGGGTTGTGCAGTACGAGCGGACCTGGTCACGAGTCAGGGCGCAAAACTCGGCAATCGCTTTATACCCCCAGCCCGCCGTGCGCAGGTTGCGGATACGTTGTTCATCAAGATCATTCACAGTGGGGTCACTCCCTTCACCCCACTGCCGACAAACCCCCGATTGTTAAATCCGTCCATGAAACGACGAAAAGCCCCGCCACCACCCATGACGGGTAGCAGCGGGGCTAAGTTTCGCCGGAGCAACGTGGGGTTAGTAGCCGAGCTTGGCATTCACGCGCGCCTGAACAGCGGCGTAGAGGTTGCCCAAGCGGCGCTTACGTTCCTCACCATTGCCATAGTCGCCACGGATCACGGCGTCGGCAAGCGCGTCAATGTTGGGCCCTGCTGGCTTCGCGGCAGGTGCGTTGCCAGAGAGCTTCTCGTTCACGCGAGCCTGAACAGCGGCGTAGTTGGCTCCGAGGCGGAGCTTACGCTCCT
>NZ_KV816981.1:27048-27740 GCF_001814535.1 Actinomyces sp. HMSC065F12 | reverse complement strand
CGCGGGACATGTAGGCGGCATGCTGGGAACCAGCCAACGATGCCGGGCAAGCCGTGGCAGAGAAGTTTTTGTGCCCGAAGACGTTCTTGCCCCACTGGGGTCGGCCAAGGCCGTAGAACTTGCAGATCGCGGCGACGAGGTGTGCTCCGTTATCGAGGCACGCCTCCGACACAGCCCACGGGCTGGAGCTCACGTCCGCATGCTCGATGCCGATACTGGTGGTGTTGGCGGCAAAGTTGCCTGCATGCCAGGCGGTGTCGCGATCCCATACGAGCTGGCCGATTGTGCCGTCGGTTTGGACTTGGTAGTGGGCGGAAGCTGGACGGGTTTGCCACACGTCGTAGCAGCCCCTAATGGTGAGGTTTCCGGCGTTGTGGTGAATGATGACCTTATCGATCCGCCTGCCGTTGCGGCCGGGTGTGTAGTGTGTGTTCATGATGAGGTCGATGTCGGCCTCGAGCGCGAGCCAATTCTTCATGACTGGTTCTCCTTTGTATTTTCAGTGGTTGTTTCGGTCAGTGAGGGTCTTGTTTCGGCGCGGTTGGCGATCGCATCGAGCGCCCCACGCATTTGGGGTGGGACGGGTAGGCCGAGGCGGGTGGCGTTTTCGACCAGGGAGATGCCTTCGTTGGATAGGTAGAAGAAGATGACCGCCGCACGTAGCACGCCGGGTGCTCCGAGAATATGGACGT
>NZ_KV816981.1:20475-26948 GCF_001814535.1 Actinomyces sp. HMSC065F12 | reverse complement strand
CGAAGACGATCAGCGCATAGACGAGGCCGTCGAGCCCTCCAAGATAAGCGGCGAGCCACGCACCAATACCAGCGATGCCGGTTTGGATGGCGTGCCAGATGGCGTGTAGAGACATGAGAATGATTCCTTTCGTGGGCATAAAAATTGCCCACACCCATCTGGGGTGAAGGCATCAAAAATTGGTGTAGCACTGGGCTACATGGTCGGGTCAGTGAGAACTTCGAGAATCGGCTCTGTCAGATCAATCGACGCGACCTGTGGCACTGGGAGTTCTTGGGCTTCGATGGCCTCTGCTGGTGGTGCGGGCGTGGCATCGGATTCGATCGGGACGATGGGTAGCTGTACTTCTTCGCTAGACGTTGACTCATCATCTGAAACGTCGGTCATTTCTGTGTCCTTTTCTTCCTTGGCCTTCATTGGCCACCCTTGGTGATGGCGTCGTAGAGAACGTCGTAGGCTTCCGCCGCCACGCCAGACAGTTCACCCTCATAGCCGTCAAGAAGTGCTTTCACGTCCTTGTCGTGGCCGTCGTAGGTGGGACCCGACACTTCCGCAACCGAGGTCAGCAGATTCTGGCGGGCTTCGAGGAATTCACTGGCTTTGTCGGGGTCGGCGAGGACGAACGTGCCATCGTCGGCGAATATCGGGCGGCCGTTCTCGTCGAGTGTTGCGAATTGGGTGACGAGGTCGTATTCGTCTTCCCCGAACCGTGCAATCGCTTCCTTCACTAGCGTGAGGAGTTTCGAGCGAGCACGGGACTGCGCCGCCTTCAACGGCATATTGGTGGGTAGGTCGGCGATGGGTTGCAAATGGTGGTTGGCGAGCATGATCTTCATGAGGGTTTCCTTTTACTTATGCGAGGTTGGTGGACATGGCCGACAGGCCTGTGTTGGAGAAGTACCGCCACGTGATGTTCGAGCCGGTTCCGGAGATGGATGTGATCCACCCTTGATTGAGCAGGCTGAGGATTGCGTTCATCCTCGACATCAAATCCTTGGTGCGATCAAAGAGACGGGTCATGTTGTAATACGACCCGTTGGTTACGACCATCAGGTCGTAGGTGTGAAACACGACCTTCGCCAGCCCATTGCTCGACGCCCACCCGGCGTAGGTGCCTTTCCCGGTGAGCGTGCAGTCTTGCAAGGTCACGTAGCGTGAGCCGGTGGTGTAGAACTTGTAGCCGTTGGTGCGCAAGTCAGCACCGAGATGAATGCCGGCCTCGCCGTAGAAGCGTCCCTTCGGATCCAGGGTGAGGCAGGTGAAGTAGCCACCGCCGGAAACCGTCTGGTATGTCCAGGCCACATAGTCGCCTTGATAGGCGACCTGGTTGACGACGCCTTGCACGTCGGGCTTGTCCTTGTGGGCACGGCGTGCCATCTCCCCGATGTAGCGGGAGCCGTACCAGAATTTCATCCCGGAACTGGAGATTGTCCCTTCCAAGGTGGAGCCGTTATACCACGCGATCTGCGTCGGCGAAATACGGATCGACTGGTTCCATCCGGCCAAGCCCACTTGGATCGCGTTGGTCGCGAGCTTGTCAGCCGAAATCGAGCGCGCCCCAATCCGAGCCGCCGACAACGTCCCAGTGGTGATCTTCCCAGCATCCAGCGCAGCGATCTTCGCCGACGTGACCGCTGCGTCCTTGATCATCGCATTGGTGATGTATCCGTTGGCGATCGTCAACTTGTCGGACGTGATCGATCCGGCGGCAATCCGCCCAGCAGCTAAATACCCGGAGGTGATCTTCGAGGCCGAGAGCGACCCGATTTTCGCGTCGGTGATCGCGGCGTCCGCGATGTGTGCGGTGCCGATGGCGGCGTCTGCAATGTGTGCTTGGCTGATCGCTTTCGACCCGATCATCGCAGCACCCACCGGTGTCTGTTCCCATTGGTTGTTGGTGAGGATGTATTGGCGGGCGATCACGCCGTCTACACGCACTTGCCATAGCGCGCCCTCCGGTCGGCCAGCCGCGTCCGCTACGCTCGGGTCAACAACGGCAACCGTGAGCCGCCCATCCGAAGTCATCGCAACGTCGTGGGCATCCTGCGCTAACTGGGTAGCGCCAGCGGCTGTGGTCTTGGCCTGGTCGATCTCCACCTGCGCCGAAGCCATCTGAGTGGCGACAGCATCGGCGGCGGTTTGTGCGTCGTGTGCAGCGGCGAGGGCGTGGTCGACCTCTGCGCGGGCGGCGTCGAGTTCCGCGCTGATCTGGGCATGGTTCAGGTCAGTAGCGAGTGCCACCCAGCCAGGCTGCCCGGTGTCGGTGAGCCGGTATATCCAGATTTCGGTGGTTTCGCCGTTCTGCTTGAACCATGTGTCGCCGAGCTGCGCCTTCTCGGGTTGGGCACTGCCGTAGTGGTTGGTGTTCTTCCCATCCGCACTAGCCAACGCGAACCCTGCCGCATCCGACGCAGCCACCGCCGTGCTGATGGCGGTTTTGACTTGCCGGGTGACAGACGTGAACTTCCGAGCTACGGTTCCAAGTTCGACCGAGATGTACTGGAGCGTGAGCGGGTTGTACTCGTAGGCCACTACCCGCGCCGTGAGCGCAATCCCAAGATCGGTGTGGCGGACGGTCACCGTGTCACCAATTTCGACGGTTTCCAGCCGTGCGAGATCAGCGTATTCACGGGTTTGTGAAAGGTCAGTGAAGCGGATCTTGTACGAAGCGGACGGCTCATCCACATGCTTGGCGCTGAATTCTGCCGCCGCTAGACGGCGTAGTTCGCCGTGTGCTTGGTCGAGCGGAAGCTCGCCTTCACGCGGGTTGTCTTTATCAGTAATGGCTTTGACTTGTCCGTAGCGGATGACGCGGATACGCGGCACCACATAATCGCCCAACTTCGGCGAATCCACATAGAGTTCAGGCAAGAGTAGGCCGTCGTAGCCGACCGGGAGAATCCGTGTCACCACCGTCGAAAAATCGATAGCCGATTCGAAGCCAGTGAGGTTCTTGCGGTCACGGATGACCACCCCGTGGTTGGCTCCACGCATGGGCCCGTGGTGAATGTGCCAGTTGTCCCGGGTGATCTCACCGCCCCAACGCGCAGCGAACGTGTTGTCCTCGCCCGCATCCATCAGAGCTTGGGCGATGGGCATGCGCACCAACCGCGCCGAAGACCTAGTCACCGTATCCGACGAGGTAGCAGTAAACCCGTGCTTAGTGTTTGCCGCGCCAAGGATTTGAGTGAGTGCGCCTTTCGCGGTTTTGTTGACCACGTAGGTGTCGGCGATGAGGTTCGCCGCCAGATCATAGAAGACATGAAACGCCGTTACTTCCAGCAAACCTTCGATCGTGGTGACGACCTCGCTAATCCGGAAACCCTGACGTTGCTCCAACCCTGGCACGGGCGCTGCCACAATGTTCTCAAGTACGAGGTGCGTGGCTGCAGGTCCATCTGCTGGGTAGGTGAAGGTCAAGGAGAATTCGCCACCTAGTTCTTCAGTCACGATCGGGTTGATGATCTCCCGATCCAAGACTCCTAGCCCGGTGGTGGTGAATGTCGTGGCGGTGCGGTCGTGAACCGTAATCATGAGAGGCCTTCCAAAGACAACAGTGGCCACCCCACGAAGGGATGACCATCGGAACTTGCGTGAGTTGGGTGTTAGGGGTTGCGCCAGTTCGGCGTGATCACGATCTTCGAGATACCAGCGCCGAGCGTGATCCGATTGACCCCAGGCTTCAAAACTGGGAAGGCTTCACTGAGCGCATCGGTCTGGACTTTCCCGTGGGCGTGTGCGACGAGACGCGCGCTGTCGAGCGTGACGGAGCCTGCTGGCGAATTCACCTGATGTACCGTTTTGTTCACCGTCAACGAGAGCATGCCCGTGCCTGTAACAGTGATGATCGGATCCGCATCAAGTAGGCCAGGGTTGGTGATCGTCCCCGACTCCGACATTATTAACGGCTTCAAACCCTCGGTCAGGTAAGTGAAGGGCTGGCAGGTCAGGCGTGCGGTGAAGAACCCCCACCCCGACAGCTCCCGGCGCAGTTCGCTCACTTCGCAGTGCTTAACCTTGCGGTAAACACCAGGCTCGGCAGTCAACGCAATCGTCGAAGCGCCCGTCAGCTCATGGGCGGCTTTCCGGTATTGGTGGAGCCCGTCACGGATAGGCACCGCGAGTTCAAGCTCGAGTTCGGTGTCCTCCCAGCCTATAAACCTGGTCAGGGTTCCGGCGCGGCCTTCGATCTCGATATCGTTCACCGCACGGACGGCGGCGGGTATCGCAACCGGGGCGGTCAAGCGCAGACCAAGCGACGTAGAGGTCACCGTGTCGTTCAAGGTGAACCCATACATTAGTAGCCTCCTGCCATCACGGTCTGCCGCCGATCAAGACGAGCAAGTTGTTTGTCGAGAGCGGGTGCGAGTTTGCCGACCAGCGTCCCATCCGACAACGTCACGCTAATTTCCAGCGAAGACAGGATGCGCTTTGCTGTGGCATCGACGATGCTCGCGACATCCACACGCTCACTATCAGCACCGCCACTCGTATCGCGATTGATAGCTATGGGTTGTGGAGTGAGGTCAACGGCAGGTACCTGCAGGTCTGCCACTGCGTCGATCGGTACATGAAGTCCGTCTTCAAGCTCGCTGAAGGCGTCCATCGTGTCCCTAGCCAAACCAGTGGCAGCAGTGACAGCCTTGTTGCCATCGATTTTGATGGAGCCGCGAGGCCTTCGACGAGCATCCGTCCTGCCCAGGCCATCTTGCGAGACGGTGAGTGGATGCCGAAGAAGCCAGTGATGGAGTCCCAAATCCCGCTTGCCCAGTTCGAGACCGAATTCCACAACCACCCCGCCAGGGATTGGATTCCGTTCCACAGGCCGTAGACGAGGTTTTTGCCCGCCTCCGCCATCTGCCACATGCCCTGGCCAACGGCCGAGACGATGCCGGTAATGATCTGCGGGATTGCTGCGACGATCGTGGAAATGATCTGGGGTAACGCCCGCACGAGTGCCGTCAAGAGTTGGATGCCTGCTTGGACGAGTTGCGGGATAGCCCCACCAATCGCCGACACAATACTTGCGATAATCTGCGGCAACGCGGCCACAATCGTTGTAATGATCTGTGGCAACGCCCCAATCAACGCCGTCAGCAGTTGAATGCCTGCGTCGATGAGCTGCGGGATCGCACCCACCACGCCGCTGACGATCGCAGTAATAATCTGCGGGAGTGCTGCGACGATTGCTGTGATGATCTGTGGCAACGCCCCAATCAACGCGGTCAGCAGCTGGATTCCTGCTTCGATGAGCTGCGGGATCGCACCCACAAGGAAGGTCACTATGCCGGTGATGATCTGCGGGAGCGCTTCGATGATGACGGGGATGGCTACGATGAGGCCTTCGGCGAGTCCGGTGATGAGCTGCAACGCCGCATCCAACAAAAGCGGTAGGTTATCGACGAGCCCTTGGACGAGGGCGACGAGCATTTCCACCGCCGCAGGAACCAGTTCCGGTAGTGCTTCGCCGATGCCAGAGACGAGGGTTGCGATGATCTGAATCGCCGCCTCCAACAAGGACGGCAGTGCTTCGATGATTGCCTCGACCAGCGCGATAATCAGCGTCACCGCTGTCTCGGCCACTTGTGGGAGGACTTCGATGATGCCCTCTAACAGGGCGGTGAGGATGGACATGCCGGTCTCGACCACCATCGGTAGCTGCTCAGCAATAAATGCGAGGGCTTCCTGTAAGACTTGGCCGAGGGTGTCGATGAGTGCGGGTGTTCCGCCTTCTTCGAACGCTGCGGTTAGTTCGTCGATCCACCCGTTGACCATCGGCAACACCGAACCCGCCAACGCCTCCGACAGACCACCAGCCAACAACCCCTTGAGATTTTCCACCCCGTCCTGCATCGTGGCAAGCTGCCCGGAGAAGGTCTTGGATTGGGCGTCCATGGCCCCGTAGAAACGCCCGCCTTCAGCAGTAGCACTGGCGAATGCGTCAGCGACCATGTCAGCCGAAATAGCACCCTTGGCCATATCCTCTTTCAGTTCACCGATGGACTTGCCGGTCTTGCGGGAGATCTCTTCGAGCGGGTTGAATCCGGCGTTGATCATCTGCAGCAAGTCCTGACCCGTGAGCTTGCCGGTCGAAGACATTTGGGCGAAGGCGAGCGTGAGCGATTCCATCTTCACCGCATCACCTTGGGAGATATCGCCGATTTCGTTCAGGTGCTTTTTCGCATCCTCAAGGCTCATTCCGAAGCTCAGGAGGGTCTGCATGTTGCCCGCGAGGTCCTCCATACCAAACGGAGTCTTCGCCGCCTCAACCTTCAGGTCATTGACCAGTTTCTGAGCCTTGGCTTGATCACCCAGCATCGTGGTAAACGAGGTGGTGTATTGCTCCATGCGGGCGTTGTATTCCACGCCTTCCTTCAAGGCTCCGGCCATGCCGCGCCCAATACTGGCGATCGCATGCCCGATACCCTTGACCCCGGCAATGATGGCTTCGGAGGCGAGGTTGGCTTTCAACA
>NZ_KV816981.1:0-20375 GCF_001814535.1 Actinomyces sp. HMSC065F12 | reverse complement strand
CATCCACCGCGCCCTCAAGACGTCCTGCGTCCTTTGCCGCGCCCTTGGCATCGTCACCGGCACCGTCAGCCTCGTCCCCGAAATCCGACAGGGCGTCATTATTCGATTTGAGTTCGCCTTCAAGCCGGTTGAGTTCAGCGCCTGCGTTGTTGAGCTGGATCTGCCAATTCTTCGTCCGGCTATCGTTCTCACCAAAGCTCGTGGCGGAGTTTTCGAGTGCGGCGCGCAGGGTCTCAATCTTCGACTTTTGAGCCTCAATCTCTTTGCCTAAAACCTGGTTACGAGCCGTAAGCGCTGAAGCGGACTTATCGTTCCTATCGAACTGAGAAGCCACCAACTTCATCTCGGATCCCAAAACCCGCATCTCACGATTAATATCCGTGATCGCGCGCTTAAACTCCCGCTCACCCTCAAGTCCAATCTTCAAACCAAAAGACGAATCAGCCATGAGTGTTTACCTTTCTTTCCGGTAACGACAGTTATGGGATAATCAGTGAACGAACACGTAAAAGCGAAAGGGCATATATGGCAAAGAACAATGCGCGAGTGCGTAACTGGTTAATGCTGGTAGCCGTTGGGCTATTATTTGCAGCTATCTGTTTTGCTATTTTCGGGTTCACGCACGTGATTTCACCGGTCACCGCTATCGGAAATGCTGCTGGTTTTCTGATAACTAGCCTGGTTGCAGGTTTTTTCGCGCTGCGTAAATGAGCGATGCGCAAAAGGTAGTGTTCTTGCACGGGTTGGGTGAAACCCGTGATGTTTGGAACCCAGTAATAAAACAGCTGCCACAAACCGAGTGCATATCTCTAGACGTTTTGACAACGAAACCGCCGCTGGCTTCTTGGTTGCTTGAAGACGTATGCGCCCAGATTGCTAACTCGCTGACCGAACCAGTGCACCTGGTCGGGGTATCGTTGGGCGCAGTGATTGCTTTAAATATCGCGCTCACCCATCCGGGCAAGGTGTCCTCACTGTTTGTTTCAGCTCCGCAAGCTAAACCCCCAAAACTGTTGATGAATCTGCAAAAGACACTAATGCGAGTTCTACCAACAAAATGGGTCTGTCCGCCGCAGCTTAGCAAACCTGAGCTGGTGGGCGTGCTCGATAGTTTGAAAGATTTAGACCTTACTTCGCAGCTTCCAGCTTTATCTATGCCCGTAACTGTGGTTTGCGGCAGCAAAGATAAAGCAAACCTGCCTGCAGCCCGCAAAATCGCCGGCCTTATCCCCACAGCTCACCTAGAAGTGATCCAAGGTGCAGGGCACCAGTGGCACGCCGCCCATCCTCAGCTATTCGCCTGTTATCTCACGAAACATTTAGATCGCTAAACCCCAGCAGGAATAATATCGTCGATAAACCAGATGCGTTTCGGCTGGGCTCTGCCGGTTTCGATACGCCAGCAATCCACCAGGTCCAATAGTTCACCGAATATGGTCAGCTCGATTTGCATGCGGGTCAGTCCCAGGTGGGCGAGCCCGATATAGGTCAGGCGGGTAAAGATTGCCTCGTCACTATCTATTAAGTGTCCTTTTTCTTGGTTTGCCCTTTTGGGTCTGGGGTCTCGGTCATGATTGCTCGCCGGGTGCCGCGTTGGAGTGCCTGGGCGATAGCCTCTCGGTAGTCAGCTAAATCTGCAGGCACAGTTAGTAACTCCACTGCTTCTGCGGTCAGCTCTGGGCGCTTATCGTCCGGATGGGTGAGGTTGTGTATTTGTACGGACTGGTTAGCGAGCAGGGCGATGAGCCAGATTACGTCACCGAGTGACTTATCCATATCTTCGCTAGTTTCCAGGGCTTGACCTAAATGTTCTAGCCCTCCGTAACGTTGAGCTATAAGGCGGGTCGCACGGGTAGTGAGGACAAGCTCGTATTCTTGACCTGCGATAGTGATTGTCGCGCTTTTTAAAGAGGTGCTGGCCGGGCTGGTTTGGGTTTTCGCTGTCATGGCTTACCTGCATTTCTAGTTGTTTGTCGGTTTAATGCTGGTTGTAGCGGCAGGCTCATACACCTGCCTGTACCAGCTGGAGATCGTCTCAGCTTTCACGCCGGTGGCTCCTTCGGTGACTTCGGCTTTCCACGGGTGCTTACCGGTAGCGTCTGGTTTGTTACGCCGCAGAATCGTTCCCTCAATACTCGGGGTAGAGAACGTGATCGAATCAGCTTTGGTCGCCAGCGTGGTTCCCGGCAGAGCAAATTTGACGCGGTAAAGCCAAAAATACTGGTACTTCCCGTTAGAGCGTGCAGCTCTAAAACCAATAGCCACGGGTGCGCCACCATCCTCAGAAGTACTGATAAGTACCCCGTTCGCGTCCAGTCTCGCACCAGTTAAGGCAGCTGCAGCCTCAGCCCCGAGATCATCAACCCCAAGAGTGAGCGTTCCAGATTTGAATTCCTTGACAATCTCGGATGCCCCGTCATCGGCATACAAAATTGCCTCAGCCACCTCCACAGACAATTCTGCAGATATTGCTTTAGCCAGCGGTTTAGGAACGGCATAAGTTTCCTCACCGCTAGTGGGATCTTCGCTAATGCTCGCGTAGTAGAGCTTGTCTAAACCAATAGTTGCCATGATGTTTCTCCTTTTGGGTAGTAATTTTCGTTAGATGTCATCGAGAGATAGAATTGGGGCATGAGAGAGAAAACGCGACGCTTGACCTATGCGGTGTTCGGGATTTATCTGCTCTTGTTGTTGTGGATGGTGCTGTTCAAATTCGCCACCAGCGTTGACGACATACTGAGCGTGCGGCATGCGCGCTACTTAAATCTGATCCCATTTACAGATTCTGCGAATCTTTACGGGTCGAACTTCTTTGATGAGATCGTGGTCAACTTCCTTATTTTCATCCCGTTTGGCTTGTACATGAGGATGTTGTTGAAACGGCGCTCATGGTTAATTCAATTGCTCCCACCGTTTTTAGCAAGCGTGGCATTCGAGGTCGTTCAGTACGTTTTCGCTATTGGGGTCAGCGATATCACCGATGTCATAATGAACACTGCTGGAGCCGCTACTGGCTTAGTAGTTTTTGCTCTGCTAGCCAGATTCTGGCCTGAAAAGAGCGAAAAAGTCATTAACGTCATCGGGTTAGTCCTGGAGATCTTGTTCATCGGATTTTTGACTTTCCTGATCATTGCAAACTCTTAAGGACAGGCTCTAAAACTCGAAACATCGATGGAATAGTGGTGAAAACCGGTATCCGCCTCGTATCCGATATAGCGGATTCCTGGGAGAAGCCTGTGTACTGTGAAGGGCGATAGCTAGTTCATTGGTAGTGCAGTATTTGATGTAGTCGTACCAGTTGTTTGGGAAGCTCTGGATATAGTGGATCTTCTTGTATTTATTGGAAAATCGCAGGAAATAGAGGGAGAGGCTGAAAGGCTTTGCTCTTAGCTGGATGCCTTGCGATTTTGGGAAATATTTTATGAGTATTGATGATTTCTCTTGTTCACGGGTTCGTTAGGCGTTTTCGCGAGGCAAGATTGCTATCTCTAAACCGGCGAGTACGACTTCTATGATGATTTCAAAGTATTCCTGACTCATGCGGTCTTCGTTTTTCGGGTTGGCTAGCGGAATTAAGTAGCCCTGGATGATGTCAGCCAGCGTTGTGGAGCAGACAGCTAGGGGCTGAAGTTGGGTAATCATTTGGCCTAGGTCGTGGCGCTGTTCCTGCTTGGTTGGGCTGCGCAAGTTGCGAGCAGTAATGCTCCATAGCATCGTGTTGATGATAATTGAGTATGCGATGTGAATGTACTTGCTAAAACCAGCATCCCGTAGTTTTTCGTAAGCCACCTCCAAGATTGGTATCAACGCGGCGTTCATATGTCCATACATCAGTTTGTCGGTGACTCCGGGGAATTCAAGAAAGACAGGCCTGACATTTTTTGCTAGGGAGATGAACCAATCTTTCCATTCCAGCTGCTCGTCCGGTAGTTCGATGGTGCTAGTGATCTCGCCTATTACAGAAGCGGTAATGGCGTCACGGTTTTGGTAATGGTGGTAGATGACAGAGGGAACTACTCCCAGACGCTGCGCAAGGTCACGAATCGACCATTTTTCTAGACCGCACTCTCGGGTCAGTTCCATTGCGGTGTACATGATCTTTTCCTGCGTCAGCCAGGCGCGTCTACCCGTGTTTACCCGCTTGTCTTTATTCCCCACGAAAACAGCATACCCTCAACCTCGACAATACTAGAACATTGTTCTAGTATTGTCTCAGCTTGATTGGTAGCTCACTTTGGAAAGGATGTTTTAATGTGCGCCACTAATGAACGAAACGAGAAAGTCGAATCAAAAATAGCGGGACTGTTTCCCTTGTTTTTGACGGTGTTACTGGCATATATGGGGCAGATGATTCTTAATCCAATTCTGGCTCCGCTATCGCGCGAAATCGGGCTGAAGGAATGGCACATTGGCGCCACCATTTCGTTAGCTGCCATAATGTTTTCTCTTACCTCCACCAGGTGGGGACGGGTCTCATTGCGATGGGGATCTCGGCGTATCTTGCTTATTGGCATGCTTGCCGGAATCCTGGCTCTAAGCGGATTCGCTATGGTGGTGTGGCTAGGATTTAAGGGTCTGCTCACCGGCATAGCGTTGATCATAGGAGTAGTCATAACTAGGGGAGTGCTGTACGGCGGTGCCATCGCATCAGTTTCCCCAGCCGCGCAAACCTACGTTGTGACTCATACCTACAATGAGACGCAACGGGTAAAGGGTCTGGGAGTCTTGGGTGCTGCACAAGGATTCTCGTCTATTCTTGGAGCCTTATTGGGCGGCAGCCTTGCAGCTATAGGAGGTTTCATGATGCCCTTGCTGGTGATGCCTCTGGTCATGCTTTTAGGCGTTGCCGTTTTGCTGCTAACATTCAAACCCACAGGTAGCGAAGAAAAAGTCGCTCAACCGGCAAAAGTTTCCTATTTTGATTCAAGAGTATTCGTGTTCCTGGCTTGCGGTTTCCTAATGTTTACCGCTTTTTCTACCGTGGCTACACTTTTCGGCTTTTTACTGCAGGATGTTTTGAAGCTAGCGGCCGGCGCAACAGCAGGGCTCACCGCTTTGTGCATGTCAATAATGGGTGTGGTGATGATACTGGCGCAGGCCTTGGTGGCTCCAAGGTTAAACTGGGGTGCTAAAAAACTCTTTAGAAGAGGATTAATAATCGTTCTTCTCGGGTTACTACTCTTGGTTTATCCACTAAATCTTGGACTGTTCATCGTGGCCAGCATCTTGACAGGCTTTGGTCTAGGCCTGGCGATGCCTGGCTACAACACGGCGCCTACTTTGCAAATGAAGCCCGAAGAACAAGGTGGGCTGGCCGGGTTGATTAATGCTAACAATGGTGCTGCCTATGTAGTGGCACCGATAGCCTCTACCGCACTTTACGGACTCTCTCCGTGGCTACCAATGACATGTTGCGCAGTCCTGATAGCTGCGGCAATTTTGCTGAGTTTTTACCATCCCGAGTTCCGCAAATAATCTCTTTATGATTAGAAGCAAAAACCATAAAAATTCCTGCTAAAGCGGTGTTGACTTCAGCAGAACTATGATGTCTAGTCGCTACGAGGTTCAAACAAACTCAAACGTCTCAAAAACCCCATGCAAACACGGGGTCATTCAGCTCAATCGCTTGTAATGGTGTGTATATTCTTCTTGGTAATGACCCTGAAGCTATTGAGAACACTTGGTGCTATATAGGCAAGACAGAAAACTTTGTAGAGCGCCTGCGTGATCATGACAAAAAGAAGCCGCAGTGGGAAAAGGTCGTTATTATTGCTAGCTTGCAGCGGTCTTTTAACGAGGGGCATTGGGGTTATTTAGAAGCCCGTCTGGTTGAAATCGCTAAGAATGCTGAGCGTTGTTCTATGCCTGATAACAGACAAACTCCTCGGGTTAGGAAGCTTTCTGAAGCGCAACGAGCATCAGCCGAGTCGTTCTTAGATAATGTGAAGCTGATTTTGCCGATCCTGGGAGTCAATGTTTTGCGTTCCCTAGAAAATACTGTGCAAGCAGCTACCGCTCAGATAGTTTCTTCGCCTGTTTTCCATCTGCGCAGACAAAAAGATCAGATAGACGCCTCGATGCAGCTGATTGATGGCGAGTTTTTCCTCCTCAAGGGATTAATAGTGGTTGCGAATTGGGAAACCAGTAAAGCCAGAAGTCAGGCAACGGTTAACTCGTATGCGACTATAGCTAGTCGTCACCAAAAGCTAGTTAGTGACGGTTCAATCCGTCTAGAAAATAAGCGGGGCGTGGTTACCCGGGATATTGCTTTTGCTTCTCCTTCTGCAGCAGCGGCCATAGTGTTAGGTACCTCCGCCAATGGTAGAGCGCGCTGGGTCAATGATGAGGGACAAAATTATGGAGTCTGGGAGGAAAGCAACAACTCCTAGAAAGTAGTCGGTGAATAATTCGCGATGTCGATTGAATAGTGGTGGTAGCCGGTATCGTCCTCGTATCCGATATAGCGCCTGCCTGTAATAACCAGGCGAGCGCTAATTAGAGCTTTCGTGATCTGGTCTCTTAGAGCTAAGTAGTTGGTTTTCGTGAACAGGCTGATTCGAGCTTCTTCTATTTCGACGCCTGGGGTGTTGTCGGCGAAGATCTCGAAAGAATCTGTTAACGGGGTGAATACTAGATACGTGTCTGGGGCTGGGGAATCGGTGTAGCAGCTGACTGCATAGGCGAGCCCAAGTTGTTTAGCGATGTGGCTTATGTTTTCTAAAAGCCCGCTCATGGTTTCACCTGCTGGATTCGCGCGGCTAGGGTTTGTTTCATTGCGGTGATTGCGGCTCGCCTGGTTTGTGAACGCGTAGGGGCTAGGAAGGGTCTAGCGGGCTGGTTGGAGCGCCCGTGTTCAAGAACGTTAGCGATTAGTGCGTTAGCTCTACCATCGTCTCGGTTCTCGGCGAAACCAACTTTGACGTTGTAGTCTCCGCGGCTATTGACTTTTACTGGCGCGGTTCCTAACGCTTTGGCGAGCTGACCGGTAGAGCGGGAGGGCTGTTTCGTTGAGCTGCCGATTGCTGCAGAAAGGTTAGAGCGCATACGCGGCTCCACAATATTAGCCCCGGCTTTAAGTACTTGCTCAGCGGAGTTATCAATGAGGCTGCTGGCTGAGTCGAGTGCGTCAATGAAATCGTTGGGAAGCCGGATTTGTACGCGAGCCATCAGGGTGCTCCTTCTGCTTCGGTGCGGTGAGCCAAAATCTCGACATAGCGGCCGAGGTATTCGACCGCATCAATAACGTACCTGCCACGTGCGGAGCTGATTTCCATCGCCTCGGTTATATTTATGCCGGGTATTGCTCGGATCCTAAATAACAGGTCTGCTTTGGTGTAGGCGGCGCGGTTGACCCAAGCCGGTGAAGCGTGCCGCACTTCCATATATGCGCGCACCGAAGCAATAACCTCATCACCAGTAGTGGCGAACCCGGCAGCGTCCTTAACCACTACAGGTTGTATTAGGTCGATGTGCTCGCTCATTTTGCCTAGCGTTGCCACAAGGCGCGTCCTTCTTTAGATTTTCCAGTCCCGATCCAGACGAAGCAGGGTGTTGACTGCGTTCCACACGGCGCGGGCAGCATCGGTTTTGTCTGCCCAAAACCCGGCGGTTGCTCCATCTCTGGATTCGTAGAAATGGGTGGCGAGCATGATAATGCCTTGCCGGGTTGCCTGCGACATGGGCTCCGTTTGGTAGTAGCCCTCGGGCAGATGTTGGTAAGCGGTGGCATAGGAGATGGCAGCCAAAACAAACGAGGCAATCAAAGAATCATCCTCGCTATGGTCGACCAGTAGATTCTGCTTGACTAAAGCCATGAGTTCGTCTGTTTTCATGGCTGCCACCTCCTAACTATTTTTATGGTTTACCCCGCGGTCTTTTGGGTAAGAACCTTGATCGCTTCGGGCAAGACTAGCTTGCCGTCTAGGCGTTGGGAGGCGAGGAACCCGATCTGCCCGGTGGTTGCAAATAGCTCGTTGAGGCGTTTGAAGGAGCGGCCTTGCCGGTCAGCAATCCAATAGAAGCCGAGGTCACCGAACGCTACTGTGCGCGCCCCAGCTTTAAGCTCAGGCACAAACACGGAAGTGTGAACGGGTCGGCCAAGGATCATGTCCGGGGTTCCAGCAGTCAGGGCTGGTTGCCACAGGTACTGCCCGTTACCGTCCTTGAGCTTGCGTACGGTCTTTACTGTTGCATCGTTCATCAGCCACACCGCGCGCGCCCGGTAGGGGGCACGCAAACTATAGTGCAGATCGATGAGTTCATCAGCGCTAATGTCGGTAGGCTTGGCGCTGGTCACGCCAATCTCGGCTCCGCCGGTTGGGTTGAAGATACCGGTGGGTTTACCTTTACCATCGCCAACCAGGAACGCTTCTTCTTCAGCAGCTCCAATACGGCGAGCAAACTCGCTCGCTAAGTATTGTTCAACGTTAAACGCTGCATCGTTGAGCAGTTCTTCGCTGATTTTCAGGAAGGTACCCAGCTTGAACGCCGACAGAGAGATTTGGGTGAAGGCTTCATCGGATTCGCTATATGGTTTGCCTTCATCCAGCCAGGTAGCGGTGCCATGGGTAGACACGACAGGGATCTTTCGGTCCCCGCTAGTGGTCTGAATAACCTTGGCGAGGCTTCGCATGATGTTTTGGTCGGCTAAAGACTGCACTAGGGTGCGTTCGAACTCGTCAGGCACTAGGTATCCGCCCTCAGAATCCACCCCCTCACTTAGCGCATTCCTTACTTCCATGGGGGAGGTGTTAAGCCGCATCGCATCCCAAAACGCCCGCTTGTAGGAAGCTGTAGCACGGGCAGGCTTCGCCTTGCCCACATTCTCGTCTGATCCAGCACCTGGTGTTGCTGTGATGGGTGCCCGAGTCGCCTGCGCGAGGTTGGCTTCTGTGCGTTCGGCCCGCTCGGATCGAGCGATCTCGTTAGAAAGCGCCTCGATCTCAGCCTCCATCTTCGCGTAAGCCGCATCGTCCTCAGCGCTCAGGCAGCCGGTCTCAAAGTTACGGCGCTCATCCAGAAAAGCCTTCGCCTTATTCCAGGTTTCGGCACGGCGAGCATAAAGATCAGTAACAGTAGTCATGATAAAAAGTTCCTCTCTTAAGGGTTTAGTGGGGTTGATCAGTTAGTTGGGCGTATAAATCAACAACCCGCCGACCACAAGAGACAGCGGGCTGCAAAGAACAACGGGTATCAGGAGATGGCAGTGAGCCAGGCGGAGCACTATCTTTTCGCTGGCCAGCTAACTGCGCGACGAGGCGCTGTTCCGCGGCCTTTCTGGAAAACACCACACCACCCTTGTTTTTGGGCGGCAACGGCGGCTTCTTACGGGCAGGGCCTTGCTCGTCATCCCCGCCGGAATCGTCCTCATCCGGCTCGTCTTCACCCGGCTCTTCAGATTCTTCGTCCTCTTTGTCTGGGGTTGGTGCTCGTTTACCAGTCAGCAGCTCGTCGGCGAACCCAAGTTCGATGGCTGCAGTTGCGTCCATCCAGGTCTCGGCATCCATCAACTTCGACAACTTCGCCCTGCTCAACCCAGTCTTGAGCTGGTAAGCATTGATAATCGAGTCCTTGACACTCTCAAGCATGTCGAGGGCACGCGAGAGTTCGGTTTTATCGCCCATCGCCAACGTTGCTGGGTTGTGGATCATCAACATCGACACCGGCGACATCGCCACATGACTTGCTGCCATGGCGATCACGCTCGCTGCGGATGCTGCGATGCCATCAATATTGACTGTCACGGTTCCTGGGTAGTCCAGAAGCATGTTGTAAATCCTGGCTGCCGCCACGACATCGCCACCGGGACTGTTGAGCCAAACAGTGACCGGTCCTGATCCGGCATTTAGTTCAGATGCGAAGATGGCGGGTGTTACGTCATCGTCGAGCCAGGATTCTTCGGCGATAGCCCCGTTGATACGCAAAACCCGAACATCCTCTTGGGTGTCCGGGTTGGTTGTTTCTGGTGGTATCCAGTTCCAAAAACGCTTCACATTCTCCTCCTCAAAATTTGGTTCTTTTCAGGTTGTTCTTCCAGCTGCTCATCGTTAGCTGCGACAGCGTCGGCTTGTTTGGTGGCGGCATAAGCGCCTGCCATATCGAGTGGCAGCATGTTGCCGTTGACCAGGTAGAGATCCCCGCCATCGGCCTCATCGATGCGGTCGAGATTCTCTAGCTCGCGGATGTCGTTGGCGCTCATCCACCCGTTCTGCCTGGCTACCGCGTAGCCCTCCATACGCGACTGGTAATCCCCGCGCAGCAGCCCCTCAACATTGAACTTCACAAACAACTGCTGCTTTTCACGCGGGTTCAAGAGAGTTTTCGTGATTGCTTGTTCCCAGCGGATCACCCACGGATCAAGCGTGTACTTCACAAACTCCAGAGACTGCTGCTCAATATTAGAAAAGGAACTCTTTTCCAGATCGCCGATCATGTGCGGCGGAATACGGAAAATCCGGGCAATCTCGTTGAGCTGAAACTTCCGTGTTTCAAGAAACTGTGCCTGCTCCGGAGACACGCTAATAGGCGTGTACTTCATGCCCTCTTCTAAAACAGCGACCTTATTGCCGTTCTTCGCACCACCAAAGGTAGCCTGCCAAGACTCACGCACCCGAGAAGGATCCTTAATCGTGCCAGGATGCTCCAACACCCCACCAGGAGCAGCACCATTAGCAAAAAACGACGCCCCGTAATCTTCGGTGGCTTGTGCCAGGCCGATAGCATTGCGGGCCATCGCAATCGGTGAATAACCCACTAAACCGTCGAAGCCGAGACCTGGGATATGCAAAACATCGGCTGGGGTCAGCCGGATGGTTTTGTATTCGCCTGCCGGCTCATCCCAGGAGGTCTGGTACTCGTAATACAAAGCCTTAGTGTCCAAGTCTCTGCCTACGCTCATGCGGTTTGGCTGCAACGGATAGAGCCCTATGATTTCACCTAGGCCGTTGCGTACAACCTGGGCGAACGCGTTACCCCACAAAAGCAGATGCGTCATCAAAGTTTCGCGGAAAACAAACGACGTCATCTCGGGGTTCGGCTCATCATGAAGAAGCCGATACAAACCATGATCGGTAGCTTTTTCTTTACCGCCACCTTCCGTATGCCGGTAAACATGCAGTGGCAAACCCGCGATAGCCTCAGCCAGGATACGCACGCATGAATGCACAGCGGTCATCTGCATCGCGCTGCGTTCTGTTACCGGACGACCAGAAGACGTAGGTCCGAACAAGAACGAGTAAGACGAGCCAATCGTATGGTTTTCGGTCTCGCGGGGTCTACCGCGTAGCCAGTTGCGTATCCCCATGGAGCACTCCTTGCATGGATAATTTGTTATGTGAATAAACGTAGATCACCGAAAGAACGCATAAACGAACCAGGCTCAATGCAGTCGGAACGAATCGATGGCTTTGAGAACATAGAAACGGGTACCCCAGTCCTGTACCGGTGGATTTATGACCGAATATTTTGGGATCTCGACCATGCAGAAGTCGAGCTGACAGGAAGTCGCGTCGATTTCGCTAATCTAATTCACGCAGCTGCTCACCTACGTCTCGTTTTGGAGCGCGTAGTTACAGCTTCCTTTGCCGCTAGCAAAAGGCTTTTCGACAAGGCACAGAAAAAGATGGAAAGCGCAAAAGACTTCGGAGAGATGCGAAAACGTTTGAAGGAGCTTAATCCAAACTATTGGCCATGTTCGTTCGGATATGTTACCCATGATGGAACTGTGGGGCAAGGCGTACGACCGGAAGTTGGACTCCAGGAATCCGAAGTCGGACGCAGTTTTGGTCTTGTCAGCGCGATCCTCCATGCACCTAATCCATTCAAAAAGAATGAGACTTCTCCTGAAGAGAACTTCGAAGCACTTAGAGCTTTGTGCCTATTTTTGCGAGAGCTGCTTGAATCCCACATTGTTCAACTTGCAGATTCCTCCGAGTTTCTTCTACTTCGACGTGACGGTAACGGAGAAATTCGAGTTCAAAGTATCAAGACTGACCGACCACTTTTGTAAGTATTAGAGCACAAGTAGTCCCCGCGAGTCGTAAACCGAACCACCACTAAGTGCGTTGCCACACCTGATAGCCCGATCCAAGGCCATGATGGTGGCGACCACCCCGTCGATTTTTTCCGTGGATTTTTGCTTATCTGGCTTGATGTTGCCAGCTGGGTCGGTGCGTACGTGAATGTTATCGACCATCCAGGCCAGCACCGGGTGCCCGCCGTGCGCGAGCTTGCCTTCCAACGCCAGCTTCATCAGTTCCTTGGATGGTGGGGACATGTCTTTGAAGCCTTGCCCAAATGGCACTACCGTGAAACCAGCATCCTCAAGGTTTTGGCTCATTTGGACCGCTCCCCACCGGTCGAAAGCGATTTCTCGGATATTAAACCGGGTGCCAAGATCCTCAATGAACTTCTCGATATACCCGTAGTGCACCACGTTGCCCTCAGTTGTGAGTAGGTGGCCTTGCTGATGCCATAGGTCGTAGGGGACGTGATCCCTAGAAACTCTGAGTTTGAGGTTGTCTTCGGGTATCCAAAACCAGGGTGCAACCGTGTATTTGTCATCGTCATCCGTGGGTGGGAATACGAGAACGAAAGCAGTGATATCGGTGGTAGAGGCAAGATCCAGCCCTCCATAACAGGGTCGTCCCTCGAGGTCGTCTAGATTGACTGGGGTATTGTTTTGATTCCACACGTGCATGGGCATCCATCGCACAGACTGTTTGACCCACTGGTTCAAACGCAACTGTCTGAAGGTGTTTTCTTCAGCCGGATTCTGCCTGGCACTATTACAAGCGTCCCTAACTTTCTGGATTGGCACCGTCACGTCCAAGGATGGGTTGGCTTTATGCCACACGGCTTCATCGGTCCAATCATCATCTTGCGCTGCCCCATATATGACTGGATAGAAAGTGGGGTCGATCTTTTTGCCATCCAGGATGTCTTGGGCTTTTTGGTGTTGTTCGTAGCAGATGCTGTGGGTGTCGGTGCCGGCGGTTGTGATCAGGAAGTACAGTGGCTGGGTGCGAGCATCCCCACTGCCTTTGGTCATCACGTCGAAGAGCGCCCGGTTGGGTTGGGTGTGTAGCTCATCGAATACCACTCCGGAAATATTGAATCCGTGTTTGGAATAAGCCTCGGCCGATAGTACCTGGTAGAAGGAATTGGTGGGGGAGTAGATGATACGTTTTTGGCTTCTAAGGATCTTTACCCGCTTGGCTAGTGGGGGACACATTCTCACCATGTCGGCTGCCACTTCGAACACGATGGATGCTTGTTGCCGATCGGCAGCACACCCATAAACTTCAGCGCGTTCCTCGCCATCGCCGCAACACAGTAAGAGTGCGACGGCGGCGGCAAGTTCACTCTTGCCCTGTTTCTTCGGGATCTCCACGTAAGCCGTAGTGAATTGGCGAAACCCGTCAGGTTTGACCACCCCGAAAAGGTCGCGAATGATTTGTTCTTGCCAATCAATCAACTTAAAAGGTTTTCCTGCCCACCGGCCTTTCGTATGCTTTAAAGCTTCGATAAACGCGACCGCAAAATCAGCTCGGCGCTTGTCATAGCGCGAGCTTTCAGCCATGAACCGGGTCGGGTGATAATCAGCTAGCTCACGCATACGAATCAGTTACCTTCTATTGGTTAAAAAATCAGTTACTACCAGCGATAACAGGCGCCCTCAAGCCTTGTGGGGCTAGGCTTCGGGCAGATTAGCTAACGCCCAGGCGAGCGCGTGACCGTCGTCAGGGAAAATCTGGTCGGCTTGCTTGATCAGTTCGAGGCCGCATTCGATGAAGGACTTACCCTGCCAGGGGTTCTCGGAGGGGGTTTCGGTCAGGTGGTAGATGCAGGCGTCGTTGCCATAAACCCCGCCCTTGTGCCAACTGTAGCTGGTGGCGATCACTAGGTTGCCGTAGCGCACCACCGCACCGTAGCTATCGGTGGCCATTTGCAGGCGTTCCATCGTTGTCGTTTCCATCGCTGTATTTCCTTTCTTCGCGTACCGTTTTGGTATGTATATACAGCCATAGACTTCGCTACTTATCCAGTCATTTTGCCACCTATTTTGCCTAATAAATAGTGGTTTACATCTCTTGGTTAGTGTTTATTAGTGGCGGGGTTTTCCACGCAGAATCACCGCTTAATGGTGCAAGTAAAATCTTGCGTACTTCCTTATGTTCTTTACCAGAAAGTCCGATGCGGTAAAGCAGGGAGCGCAGTTCATACTTCTCATTACTTACCTGTCTTGTACTGCGGGTTACGGTGCGGCGGATCCGTTTAGCGTACGCGATCAGCTTCGTTAAGAACTCGGTGTAGGCAGTGATCTTCTCAAACTCGGGCAGCTCATCCCACCACGGGAAACTCAGCCCCTCACTACTGGTGGTGATGTCGAGCCGGCTCGCGCCGAGCGCTTTAGCGATCAAGTCTTTCTTGGCTGCAATAAGTCCATGCAGCCTTGCCAGCTCAGTCTCATCAAGCGTGGCGGGCAGGGTGACTACGAGCCCGTAGTTTTCAGCCTTTTTGGTGTTCACCATTGCTCATCCTCCTCACCATCAAACTCGATGCTTTGAACGTCCAGCCATGTGCGGATGAGGCGCATGAAGTCGTGTGGGAAGTTGGAGACAATCATTTCTACGTGCTTGTAGCCGTGGTCTTCGGCTGCATCCCACACCGCACCAATATCGGTCAGGTCGACTCCGAGGTTTTCGATTTCTTCTAGATCGGCGTATAGCTGTCCCATCATCACCAAACCCTCTCTTTCTTGCTGGTTGTTTGGTCATGTACATACAGCCATAGGAACGCGTACTTATCCAGTCATTTTCGCCTTAAAATCAAGGAGTTTTAGTGGTCTCGGCGACTATCTGGGAAAGCACGAGTTTGGCGCACGGCAAAGCTATCCCGTTTCCCCACAGCTTGTAGAGTGCCCGGTCGGACGCTGGATTGGTGAGCCAAGAGCGTACTTGGTTGCGGGTTTTAGGTTTTTTCAATCCTTGCACCTTGGCCCAGCTGGCCCAGATCTGCCACCAGTAATCCAACTGTGAATCTGTAGGATCGCTGATTGCTAAATCCTGTGTCCAATCATCAGGGAATCCTTGTAGGCGGGCGCATTCGGTTGGGGTTAAGCGTCTCACGCGGTATTCGGGCATGCCAGGGTCAGTGACCAGGGGCGGCTCAGTTGAGTCCGAAGCCAACAGAGCACCAGCAATATTGACGTTGCCTCGGCAGAAGAAGTCTGCCTTCGAGGCACTCACAACGTCGGGTTCGACGATGGCGATGCCGCCTTGGTTACAGGTCGGAGTTATCCCAGACGTATCGAGCGTCTTGGATACCTCAGTTGAATAACCGTACCTGCCCACTGCCGCGCCGCGTCCCTCATGTAACGCATTGAAACCGTAGGCGGTAGCGATGATGGGAGTATTGCCTCCGCCATTGCCGTAACGAGCGGTCACGGTTGGTGCTATCTGGCATGGTCCGCCCACTCTGGCATCATGAGGATGGTGGTCAAATAGTAGCGGCTCAATAATACTCTGGTCGTTACTGCATCCGAGCGTGCCGGAAAGATTTGTTTGCACGAGCGGGCCTTTACCACCACCAGGTTTACCTGCCCGCATCCGCAAGGCGAACACATCTAAAGATTTGCTTGCCTCGTGAGTGCCTGCTCGAGGATTGGTGGGAGGGTTTTGCTTTTCACTGCAGCCCGGCGCAAGATCCCCGTGCAGGCGCGTGGGCTCAAAGAGTATGTGTCCGGCACGCCCGCTTGCAAAATCGCAGATAAGGTAGATTCTTTTGCGTCGTTGGGGTACTCCGAAAAATTGCGCGTCCAATACTCGCCACGCAATACTCCATTTGTCTGCCACGATCGCTCCGGCTTTTTGCCATTTTTGTACTCGAGGTAGGTCAGCCGCTGCCGTTTCGTCGACAACCGAGATGAGGTTTTGCAGGACGCTGTGGAAGTCTGCCCCTTTATTGCTTGAGAAGGCTCCGGGCACGTTTTCCCAAACAGCGAATCTTGGATATAGACCATGACTTGCCTTTCTCATTTCCTTGATGACTCTGACAGCTTGGTGGAATAGACCCGAGCGTTCGCCAGCTAAACCTGCCCTTTTACCTGCTACCGACAGGTCTTGGCAAGGAGAGCCAAACGTGACCACATCCACCGGCTCTAGCTGACTGCCGTCAATGTTGCAGATGTTGCCTAGGTGTTGCATTTGCGGAAGGCGCGTGGTGGTGACCAGGATCGGGAAAGGCTCAATCTCGCTTGCCCACACAGGTTCGATACCAACCTTTGTTGCCGCGAGTGGGAAACCACCCGAGCCATCAAAAAGCGAGCCAAGCCTTAAAGTTTGTCTCACGAGTTAGCCTTTCTGCTTGGGACGGTCGACCTCTTTCACCAGATCCAGGTAGGCATACTGCTTGCCACCACGCTCACACGTGATCCCTGCCGCGTCTCCGGTTGCTTCGGCATAGCGGCGCAGAATCACGGAAGCGTATTTCTCATCCAGCTCCATGCAATAGCAAGTGCGGTCTGTGGCTTCTGCAGCCATTAGCGTGGAACCAGAGCCAGCAAACGTATCGAGCACGATCGCGTTGGTTTGCGTGGAGTTACGAATCGGATAGGCCAGCAAATCCAGCGGCTTCGAGGTCGGATGGTCACTGTTTTTGCGGGGCTTGGCGAAATTCCACACCGTGGTTTGTTTGCGGTCGGCATACCAAGCGTGAGAGCCGTCTTTCTTCCACCCATACAGCACCGGTTCGTGCTGCCACTGATATGGGGAACGACCAAGCACTAGGGAGTCTTTAACCCAAATACAACAGCCCGACAGGTAGAAGCCAGCATCAAGAAACGCTTTACGGAAGTTGAGGCCTTCGGTGTCGGCATGGAAAACATAGGCTGACCCGCCCTTAGCAAGGGATGCCGCCATGTTGGTGAATGCAGCCAGCAGGAACTGGTAGAAGGTGCCTGCGTCTTGTTTGTCGCCTGCGATTTTCAGGCCGCTGTTCGATTTGAAGTCCACGTTGTAAGGCGGGTCTGTGACCACCAGATTAGCCTGTTTGCCATCCATCAAGGTTTCGACGTCGCTTGGGTTCGTGGCATCCGCGCACATTAGGCGATGCCTACCAACCCTCCAGATATCGCCTTTTTCAACAAAGGCTGCCGCTTCTAGGGCGGCGTTCAGGTCGAAGTTATCGTCCTCGATACTGTCGCTATCAAGAGAACCTATCAACTGTTGTATTTCGGCTTCGTCGAAACCAGTGAGTTCAACCTCGAAATCGGAAGCATCCAGGTCGGCTATGAGCAGGGCGAGTTTGGAATCATCCCAATCGCCACTGATCTTGTTTAGAGCAACATTGAGCGCTTTTTCGCGTGTTTCGTCGACTTCGACGACCACGCAATCCACCGTTTTATAACCCAGATCAGCTAGTACTTTCAGACGCTGATGCCCACCCACAACATTTCCGGTGGTTTTGTTCCAGATGACTGGCTCCACATACCCAAACTCACTTAGCGAGCGTTTTAGTTTGTCGTAGTCCGTGTCCCCAGGTTGTAGGTCTTTGCGGGGGTTGTAGTCAGCTGGGGTGAGATCAGTTAGCGCTATTTGCTTGATGCGCATGGTTTTTCACCGCCTTGACAAGCTCGCGGCTAGTAGTCCAGGTGTCTTCCCACTTGCGTGTGTAATCCCCGAAATGCCCATACGTCGAATAGCGCACATAGCCGGGTGCTCGCAGCCCAAACTGGTCGATGATTGCTGCTGGCCGAAGATTGAACACATCTTGAGCTGCAGCCGTGAGGATCTGGTCGGTGTATTGGCCGGTGCCGAGCGTGTCCACACTGAAAGCAACCGGGTCGGCTTTGCCAATCGCGTAACTAATCGCCACCTGGCACCGGGATGCAAGATCCGCATCCACTATCGTTTTCGCGATCAGGCGCGCCATATATGCACCCGACCGGTCAACCTTAGAAGCATCTTTACCACAGAAAGCTCCACCACCATGTCCGGCCAGCCCGCCATAGGTATCAACCATAAGTTTTCGGCCAGTGAGTCCGGTGTCAGCTTTAGGGCCGCCCTCCACGAACCGCCCGGACGGGTTGATCAACACAACAGTGTCCGCATCTACCGGTAGATATGGCTGACATGCTGGGCCAACAATCAGCGAAGTTATTTCACGGCGCAACACCTCGAAATCCTTGAATTTATCGTGCTGGACGGAAACCACAACGGTTTCGATAGATAGCGGTTTGCCTACCTCGTCGTAGCGCACCGAAACTTGTGCTTTACCATCCGAGAAGATCCCAGTGATGGTTCTTTGCTTGCGTGCCTGATCTAGCCGCTTACAAATCTCGTGGGCTAAAACAAGAGGCAACGGTAAACGCTGTGGTGTATCAGTGCAGGCATAACCGTAGACCGTGCCTTGATCACCAGCACCCTGAAGACAATAAGCAGACTCATCGCCATGGCGAGCCTCTAAAGATGTGCTCACCCCGTCGTTAATATCGTTAGATTGACGCCTCACCCACACGTACACCAAAAATCTCCACGGCTTATAGCCAGCTGCAATAAGTGCAGTTCGTACGCAATCACGCAAGTCAACACGAGCATTAGCGTTGATTTCACCAGTGACAATAATCCGTCGCCCAGTAGCCATGACCTCTACCGCGACACGGGCGTTGCGATCGGCGTAGAGAATTTCGTCCAGAATCTGATCAGCAATTAAATCGCACAGTTTATCGGGGTGACCGATACACACTGCTTCAGCGCTGCGAACCATAGTCATAGGAATGCCCTTTCAGTAGAAAAATAAAAAGAAACAAAAAACTCCCCACCATGACAAACCAAGAGTGGGGAGCGAATATAGACAAGCGAACCCGAATCGTGTGTGATACTGGAATACGTGAAAGACGAAACGAGTAAACCTAATCCGCAGGAGCAGGAGCCTTCTGGTGGCGATGGTAAAGCCGTGGCCTATGGAATGATTGCCGGGATGATGACCGGCATTATCTTTAGCTTCATTATGGACGATATCGCCTTGGGGGTAGCTATCGGCACAGGAGTTGGAATCGCGCTAGGGGCAGCTTTCAGCGCGACAAAAGGCTCCAAGTAACCCCGGTAAACAACTAGGACGCATCTACAAGCGTGCTTTCAACAACTGCTCCATAACCTCATCACCCGGAGCCGCCCCCGAATAGTCACTAGTGCAGTTAGCCCGCACAATCTCAAAAATCTCATACCAATACACATTTGCCTGCTTACCAAAAGACTGGCTCATCGCAACGAACGGGGAAGCGATAGCAGCCCCCGTGGTCGGGTGCTTGCCGAGCAAACCAAACTTGGAAATCGCCTGCTCACACTGCACATAACGCGCGAACGCCTGCGCATAGGCCTCAATCAGACGCTTAGAAACAAACCTCGTGCAGCCACGCTCATCAAGCCAGCGCCACGTCTCCCGATACACCAAATCAGCACCTAAAGGTTTGCCATCGCGTTGAACCTCCGACAGATACTCAGACGGCTCCGGCATCACCTCACCAGCAAGCACCGCGCCCGCGCCAACATCTGCACCCTCAAAATCGAAAGGGCTCGCTAGCGGATCTTCCAGGCGAGTAGCAGGCAGACCCTTGGCGAGTTTCTCGTTGAGTGGGTCGGGTTTCGCGCCTGCTCTGACGCGGCGGCCGCCGCGGTTGGTGCCGTCTTTCGCCATGAAATCTTGCCTCCTTCCAGGCGGTTAGCCCGGTGATGGAGGGCTTGCGGGTTAATACCGTGTTTGATTCGGTCTTTTTGTGTACGGTTGGCCCCGCCCGCTGACCCGTGAACGAGTCGTAGAGATTCGACGGCCCTACCCCTCGTCAGGCTTTCGACGGTGGCTCGTGTTCGGCAAACGCCAGGCGGGTAGGCATCTTTGAGGTTCCAGATGATCGTTGCGCCAACGGGCAACGTGTGGGCTCGTCAGTAGGTGTAGACCCGAGGTTGTTGCCTCCACCTGTCGTCATCCAAGGCTGTCCGCCTGGAGTGGCAGGGCTTGCACAGGCTTCGGAGGTTGTTGAAGTTGTGGGTGCCGCCGTGTTCAAGCGGGAGAACGTGGTGGACTTCTTGCACCGGCGTGTATCGCCCAGCCTCTAGGCAGTCTTCGCAGAGCGGGTGGGCGGCGACGTAGGTGGCGCGGATCTTGCGCCACCGTGAGCCGTAGCGGCGGTTGATCTTCGGATCCCGTTGATACTTCCGATACCGGGCGTCTTCTGCCTTCGCGTGGGCGTCGCAGTAGCGTTCGTGGGTGAGCTCGGGGCAGCCAGGGTGGGAGCACGGGGAGGCGGGTTTGACTGGCATCGCTGGCTCCTTCCCCCTGGATGTGGTGAAGCCCCAAGTTCCCGTGTGGGTTCTTGG
>NZ_KV816980.1:0-17225 GCF_001814535.1 Actinomyces sp. HMSC065F12 | reverse complement strand
AAGGAAAACTGTCAACCAAACCCTCAGCAGACCCCTGGTATTGGAATCCTTGGTCGGTGTGGACTACCAGACCCGGGCCCGGCTTAGCCTTGTTCAAAGCCTTGCGGAGACTGGTGTTGGTCAGTTCAAGATTGGCTGATTTCCCGACCGTGTAGGAAACGACTGAGTGATCGAACAAGTCGATGATTGGTGAGAGATAGATCTTGGACGATCCGAGACGGAACTCGGTAACGTCAGAGACCCATTTTTGGTTCGGGCTAGTAGCAGTGAAGTCGCGGGCTAACACGTTTGGGGCAATGGTCGATAGTGTGCCTCGGTAAGAGTTATAGCGTTTCTTCTGACGGACCAGGCAGGTCAGTCCTTCACGCTTCATAAGCTTGGCGACGAGTTTACGAGAGACCACCAGGCCCTGGCGGTGTAGGGCGAGTCGGATCCTACGGTGACCATACCGACCGCCCGAAGCTTCAAAAATTGTTCTGATCTTGGCTCGAAGATCAGCATGTTTATCTGGCTGTCCTAGGCGGGCTTGATGGTAGTAGAACGTTGATCTGGCCAATCGCGCTACCCGCAAAAGAACATCGAGATCATGATGGGACTTGAGTGTAACGATTACTCGAGCTCGGTCTATTGCTCGTTGTTCATCAAGTCCCTTAATGCTTTTAGGTAGGCGTTCTCCGCTTCTAAGTCCCTGATCCGTTGTTCAAGTTCCTCAGTTTGAGATAACACCCTGGGACCGGTCTTAGGTCGCCTGCCCTTAGGCTTAGGGCGCAAGCCGTCTTCGCCTTGGTCGCGATAGATCCGCACCCAGCTCGTCACCACGTTGACAGAAGCCAATCCCAAGTCCTGCGCGATACTCATCCGGGTCTTGCCGGCCAGAAAGCGTTGAACAGCATCACGTTTGACTTCAAAGGTAAAACTCGCTTATGTGACTTATTCACAAGAACAAGCCTGCCATGAATACGCCACCGATTATAGAAACGATCGCACGGCTTGAAACTCAAGCCAAGGTAAGAAGCAGCCGCTGCGGCACCACACCCCTGCTCAAACAAAGCAACTAAACGCGTCTGATCAGACTCAGTCAATGAAGATAAAGAAGAAACCATGAAAATGTCCCCCGGAAAAAGAAACTGAATAATCCAGTCCAACTTCCGGGGGACACTTCATAAGCGACATGCTCCATTAAAGGCCACGCGGTCTGCACACTCAGTACAATGGTGGCGCTACCTGCCGCTGGCAGGCTGCGCATCAAACAGTGAGGATTGACGCCATGAAGAACGCCTTGGGTTTCGGTTTAGGGACGCTGGGGCGCGACATGATGTACGGAATGGTGTCGATGTACCTCATGTTCTACCTCACCGACGTCCTGGACCTGTCGACCGGTGCGCTCGCAGCGGTCACCGTCGTGCTGGTGCTCATGCGGATCTTCGACGCCGTGAATGATCCGTTTATGGGTTACGTCGTCGACAATACGCGCACGCGGTGGGGCAAATTCAAACCGTGGATCACGATCGGCGCATGCGGATGGTGCATTGGCACGGTGCTGCTGTTCACCGACTGGGGGGTGCGAGGCTGGCAATTCATCACGCTGTTCATCGTGGTCTACCTGGTGTTCGAGGTCGCCTACACGATGAACGACATCTCCTACTACGGGATGATGCCGTCACTGACCCGCGACAAGGCTGAGCGTGAACGCATCGGAGTGGTCACACGTATCTGCGCGAACATTGGCCTGTTCTCCATCGTTGTCGGCATCGTGCCGGTGACTCAGTGGCTCACAGGTGTGCTGGGGGATGCGCAGCGTGCCTGGCAGCTGCTGGCGATCGTGCTGTCGATCATTGCGATCGCTTTCCAGTCCATCACGCTGATCTTTGCGCACGAGACCGTGCATGTGAAGTCGGAGTCGACGCCGCTGCGCGAACTCGTCAGCGTCATCTTCAAGAACGATCAGCTGCTGTGGGTGTCGCTGACGTTCCTGCTGTATATGTCCGGCTACACCCTGCTGACCAGCCTGGGCCTGCATTACTTCAAGTACCTGGTGGGAGACGAAGGCAAGTACCCGGTTTTCGCGCTGGTTCTAGGCGTGACCCAGTTGGGCACGCTGCTGGTATTTCCCTTGATTTCTGCCCGCATGCCGAGGCGACAGGTCTTCACCCTGGGGTGCGGCGCTTCCGTCGTGGGATACGTGGTGTTCATCTGTGCCGGCAGCAACATGGCCGTCATTTTGTGCGCCGGGTTGTTCCTGTTCTTCGGGGAGGCACTGTTCCAGGTGCTGCTCATGATGTACATCGCGGACAGTGTGGAGTACGGCGAATGGAAGCTGGGGCGGCGCAACGAGTCCATTACTTTTTCCCTGCAGCCCTTCATCTATAAGCTGTCCGGTGCAATTTCTTCGGGCCTGATGGGTATCTGCCTGATCTGGTCGGGTGTGGAGAGCGCCACCAGTTCTGCCGATGTCGCCGAGTCGGGCACGTGGATTTTCCGGCTGTTCATGATGGTCGTCCCCCTGATTCTGACCGTCGCGGCGTTCCTGGTGTTCCGGCACGGCTATCGCATTGACGAAGCCACATACAGTTCAATTGTCGCAAGCCTGCAAGACAGTGAAAAAACCAGCACACCCGAGGAGGAAGCACGATGACCCGACACCCTGTGCGCACCCTCGGTGATGTGTACGACCACCCTGTTGGACGCGACGTCCTGGACAAGATCGCGTTGCAGATTGGAGTGTCGCCCTCGTTCATCGTGAACCCGCTGACGCGCCGGCTCCCATTGACGGTTCTGGATCGCGTGGCTGGGCGAGCAGCGCCGGGACTGGTCGCGGCGCTCACGGATTTGTTGGAGATGAATCCCGACCGGCTCGATGACGCCGACACCCACACCGAGGGACAGTCCGAGCCCCCCTGGTGGCAGGGCGCCGTTTTCTACCAGATCTATCCGCGCAGTTTCGCAGACTCGAACGGCGACGGGATCGGTGATCTGCGCGGCATCATCGGCAAACTTGATTACCTTCAAACACTGGGCGTTGACTGCCTGTGGCTCTCCCCCATCTTCGATTCACCCAACGATGATATGGGCTATGACGTGCGAGATTATCGCGCAGTCATGGATCTGATGGGGTCGATGGAGGATCTGGACGAGCTCATCGAACAGGTTCACGCGCGCGATATGCGCATTATTTTGGACCTGGTTGTCAACCACTCCTCCGCCGAGCACGAATGGTTCCAGGAAGCGCTGCGTGATCCAGACGGCGACAAGGCGGCGTACTACTTCCTTCGTGAAGGCTCTTCCGACGCGCCGCCCAACAACTGGGTGTCATTCTTTTCCGGGTCGGCCTGGCGCTGGTTTGATGACATCAAGCGTTGGGGCATGCACCTGTTCGCACCCTCGCAAATGGATCTGAACTGGGACAATCCTGCGGTTCGTCGCGAAGTTGCCGACATTGTGCAGTTCTGGCTGGCTCGAGGCATCGACGGTTTCCGCATGGATGTCATCAACTACATTTCGAAAAACGCGGGCCTGCCCAATGGCGTGCCGGCAGTGGGTGAGCTGGTCGGTTTCACCGGCATCGAGCGCTACTTCATCGGGCCTCATCTGCACGATTATTTGCGTGAGCTGAGGTCGGCAGGCTTCACACGACCGGACGGCTCCCACGCTCTCATGGTGGGCGAAACACCGGGGATCGGCATCGAGGTAGGTCGCCTTCTGACCAATCGGCAGCGTCGCGAAATGGATCTGATCTTCAACTTCGACGTCCTTGAGCCCCCCGGAAAGATCCGTTGGGATGACTACCGCTATCCTCCCGCCTACTTCCTGGATTTCTATCTGCGCTACCTGCGCCGTCTGGGGCCCAGCGACCAGATGGCGATTTTCGCGGAGAATCACGATAATCCGCGCATCGTCAGCAAGATCACCCTCGATCCGCGCTGGCGCGGTGCGGTGGCCAAACTGATCGCCGCGATTTCACTGACCCTGCCCGGCACGCCCTTCATTTTCCAGGGGCAGGAGCTCGGCGCAGTCAACCAGAATTTCACCAGCCTCGACCAGCTTCGCGACGTCGAATCACTGAACTATTTCCGCGAACTCATCGACGGCGGTGCGGCGCGCGATGAGGCCTGGGACCGCATCCTCGCTGGTTCACGCGATCATGCGCGCGTCCCCATGCGCTGGACTGTCGAGGGTGGCTTCACGACTGGCCAGCCGTGGATTACGGGGACCGACATGGAGGCGGGATGGAGCGCCGCCGAACAGCTGGACGATGAGCATTCGGTTCTGAACTTCTACCGCTATCTGATCAGTGTGCGCCAGTACTTTGCACACGATGACTTCACGCTGCTCACACGCAGCGGGCACTATGCAGCGTGGACGCGCGGGCACTACCTGGTTGAGGTCAACTTGTCAGAGCGAACGATCAGGCGTCCCCTGAGCGTGAGACGGATGCCCGGCCGAACTGTGATGACATCACTGGGATCAACGGTTAGGAGCGAACGCCCTCGTCCCGATGAGTTGCCGCCGTACGGGGTGCTGATCCGCCTGCTCGACTAACACTCAGGAGCGATCCGCGATCCGGCACGTGGGCATCTGAGACCCATACTCGCCACGGCAGGATCTTTCGATTCTGTGCCGCTCCGCCGGTGCAACTCCGCCTCCGCCGCGGCTATGCACATACCCCTAGATTTAAGTCCCTGGCATGCACATACCCCTAGATTCACAAGTGCTTTGTACACATACCCCTAGTTTTGGAGCCCTGTATGCACATACCCCTAGATTTAAGACCTCGAGCCCCGAGCAGTGAAATCCGTACGCACTCTGACCAGCAAAAATAGAAAAATGCCATAACGAGGAGCCGTTAGATCTAGGGGTATGTGCACGCGAGCACTACTTTTTAGGGGTATGTGCACGAGGCGGAGATGATCACACCACGCTCGCGCCATAAGCGGCCCGGTCCCAATCTGCAACCGACTCAACCGCAGGGCGGGGATACTCTCGACGACCTCCGTCACAGAGCAAAGGACATTGCGCGCGACACGGTCGGGTGCACAAAGGTGAAGCCAGCTTCTTCCAGGACACGCGCATGCACACGCTGGTCGGCCATCAGTAAGGAATCGGCGGCATCACGCGTGAGCGACATGCGCAGCGCCCACTTCGGAACCGGGAGCCAGAAGGGGCGGCTCAGCCGATCAGCCAGCTCAGAGCCAATGTCATTCATGGTTGCCATTTCGGGCGCCGTCAGGTTGATCGGTCCGCCAAGGCGTTGGTCGATCACGCATCGCAATGCGCGCACCTCATCAATCAGAGAGATCCACGGAATATGCTGCTGGCCATCTCCCAGTGGCCCACTCACGCACAACTTCGTCAGAGGAATCAGCGGTTTCAACAGGGCTTCACGGTGGATGATCGAGGATGTCCGACACCTCGCCACGGTCGTCACGTCTTCAGACTGCCGCGCTTCATCTTCCCACGCACGACAAATCGACGCCAGATAGGTGTCACCGCTACTCGACCCTTCATCGAGTTCTTCGCCGGGACGATCCCCATAAATACCCACGGCCGATCCGGCCACAAACTGCGGCGCACCCTGCCCGATCTGTGCCAATGCCTGAGCAACAGTGCGGGTGGGATCCACACGCGAATGCAGCAGCGTCTCACGGTACCGTTTCGTCCACGGGAAGGACGCGATGCTCGCGCCGTTCAATGTGACAACGGCTCGAGCACCCTCGAGCACGCGAGGGTCAAGCGGGGCTGAGCCGGGTGCCCACTGCACTTCGTTCGCGGTACGCGCCGGACGCCTGACCAGCGCAATCACCCGGTACCCGTCTTCGTGCAACGATCGCGACAAGGTTCGACCGATCAGGCCTGACGCGCCGGCAACAACCACAGTTTCCTGTGCCATCAGTGCTCACGCTACACGACGGTTCGTGCTCGGTGGCGACGATCGACCACGCGACTTAGACGCGCGCTGCGATAATGACCCCATGACTTCACAGCCCCTTCTCCACGCCGACGGAAGGCCTCCGCGTCCTGATTGTCGATGACGAGGTTTCTCTGGCCGACCTGCTCTCCTCGGCACTGCGATACGATTGGTTCCTACGCATACGCTCCTACGTGAACTCACACTCTGCAATACTTACCGTTCATTTACTTTTCAAACGATCGATAATAAGGAAATTCTCTCCAGAATCTGCCCAGACTGCTATGATTTTTCTGCATCCCATCTAGACTTGATGACATTCAGTGCGGGTTTTCACAGACGCCCTCGTCACTGCACAAGGACGATAAGACGCCGTGGCGCTTCACACACGATGCCCATCGGGTGGCAATGGGACTCAACAGATTCTTTAACTCAACTGTGAGCGCCCGACTATCCCGTCCGTGCTCACTGACCTACGACGTTGCGATGCCATCAGTCGGCAACGCAACAGGCGAAAGGGCTGAAAACGCCATGAAATCTCACTTCACAGTGCGTGCCAGAAAAGTCGCGGCGCTGCTCGGGGCGTCGATCGTAGCTGCCACAGCGTTTGTTGTACCGATACAGCAGAGCAGCCAGGCTGCAGAGCGACCATTCCCTAGTTATGAGCTGTCGTACCAACGCATCGTTGGACAGAAAGATCCAAATTTCAATCCTGAGACCGATAAGGGGGACGGATGCATTCACTCAGCAAATCCGGAGCTGGCGCCCCTCCCCTTCTTTGGCTTCGAATCGGCCGCCATCAACCAGTGTGACGGCATGCGCGTAAAAGTTCGGTGGTTCTACGACAAGAGCCTTGATTCCGAAACTACTGCTCCTACGCTCGAATTCCGCTTCGGCACGACGTGGCAGTACACGCAGGTCGATAATCCCGATTCCAATGCGTATATCTGGAAGCCCGTGGAAAATTTCCTTTACGACGGGCAGCCAACCGACATTTATAAGGCCGACGATCCGGTGGTCAAGGACAGCAACGGCAATTTTGTGCGTATGCACAACGGCAAGGGGTTCTACGAGCCTATTCACTTTGTCTTTGAAGACACCTTCGGCCCGGGCGTTGAGCACACCATGCAATACGACGTCTATTTGCCGTACAACGCTGACTGGGGCGGCATGACTTTTGGCACCGGGTCCACGGGCGATACACACGGCGGATCGATCGGCGCGAAGGCGAACGGTATGACTGTGCCGATCGCTGCGAAAATGGATGTACGCTACGTCCTCGACTCCGAGTATCGTGCAGCTCGTGGTTTTCCTCAGGCATCCAGCAGCCCGACCGATGAATCCCAGTCGGCAGGTCTTCCGAACGAAATTGTTGGCAAAGACGAAGTATTGAAGAACCAGTATACGGCACGCCCACAAGCCGGATGGGGTCGCCAATTGGAGGGCTCAACCTACACAACGCTTGACTGCCTTGAAGCTGAAGGTCAGCAGCTTACCGAACTTGCCAATTCAGTGCCGATCAACAAGATTTACCCGAACCTGAATTCTGACGCGGCTGTTCCGCTCGAGGCAGCGTCGGGTACTGCGTTCTTCGCACGATATCCCTACCAGTATTACCTCACCGGCGGACGGACGTGGGACTCCCTTTCGGGGCAAAGGTACATGAATCTCAATTCTGAGACAGGGGAATTTGAGCCATTCACCGATAAGAATGGTAATCAGCTCGTTTTCCCATATAAGCCGACGCCGCAGTCCCTCATTGCCGACATTCCGGGATACAAGTATGTCGGCTTCGACCTGCCGACGATGAAAAACGGCGCATATAAGGGCCTGACCAGTGAAGGTTATCCTGAATACCAGGACGGCCCGAACGTGGCGTCCAGATATCACAAGTCGAATGAAAAGACTCAGCACTTCTACTACACCTATGAGAAGATCAAGGGAGCCTTCAACTTGTCGAAGGTGAGCACGCTCGATAAGACTCCCATTGCCGGAGCTGAGTTTGAGCTCTACCAGGTTATCGATCCCACGGTCAGTGCCTGCGGCGTGCAACCGGATCTGACCGATACGAGTACGGTGAATATCTGCCCGCTCAAGAACGGCGCTGAAAACACTGCCCCCGAGTGCAGCAAGACGGTTCGCCGCATCACTTTGGACAACATGACTGATGGCAAGATCATCACTGACGCTGAGGGCGCTTATGTGGCACCTAAACAGTCACTGGCGTCTGACACCACCTACCTGCTCAAGGAGGTCGCTGTTCCCGATCCCTACCGCATCGACAATGCGTGGACGCAGTTCAATGTTCCGTTGCAGACATCTGACGACCAGACTGTGTCAACCCCGACGGTGACAGTCAAGAACCCCGAATCGGTTCCTCCGCCGGAAGTGCCTCCAACACCCCCGACGAAGACCCCGCCCACAAAGATCGTCCTGTCGAATACAGGCGCCAACGCCGCAGATCTTGCAGCTGCGTGCGTCGCCCTGATGGCTGCAGGTGGCATGACGCTGATGCTTCGTCGCCGCTCGTCCAAGTAGCTATTGCCGAGGGGGTTGTCGACTGACCGCCCCTCAACGGCATCGCTCAATATCGGCCGGGTTCGTTACTTTCACGGTAGCGAGCCCGGCTTTCATATCTGCAGATCATGATTCGTAGCATCTGGTGGTCACACATCCGCATAATGCGCCCCACACTGATTCATTCGGTATGCCAGTCAAGAGTTGCATGATGCAGACTTATCTGCTGGACGCCGGAAACAGCAGCGCATCATCACGCCTTTTCGTTGATGCTACGCAAGAAACATGGAGCCAGAGACCTCGCATTTGATAAGGGGCGAGATCGCGGCGGGAGGGGTCTGGTTAGGCTTTTGCGTTGACTAGTTCAATGCGGGGGCGGCTTTTGTGCAGCGAGATGGTGTTGGCTCTTCCATCGCTCAAAGTACATGTAAAGACACATGGGATATCTGATGAAGAGATAATCCTGAATTTACATGCAAAAACGCCCTGAAGGCGGCTAGTTTGTGGGAAACTTGGAAGCGTTACGTTCGAGGTTGAGGGAGGCCGTGGTGGCCAAGCGACGCAAGGTTCCGATGCGCTATATCAACATCGGAGATCTCTCGCGCGGTCAAGCATCGCGCCTGATCAAAGCGGTAGCTGAAAAGGATGAGTCTGCATTTGTTATGCGCTATGGCAAACCGATCGCCGTGGTGATCTCCAACGAACGTTACGAGCGACTGATGAGTGAAGGAATCGACCCGAGTGAGCACTAATAAACTTTCCAGCCACGTGTCATTGATCTGGAACATTGCAGAGATTCTGCGTGGCGACTATAAGGAACACGAATATGGCGACGTCGTGTTGCCGTTCACTGTGCTGACTCGACTCGATTCTGTTCTGGTGGACACCAAGCAGGCAGTCCTCGATATCAAGGCCACCTCGGTGCCGAACAGGATCAAGGAGCTGCAGTACGCGAAGGCTACAGGCTATCCGTTTTGGAACACCTCGAATTTCACTCTCAAGACCTTGCTGGACGACCCGGACAATCTCGAACAGAACTTGAGCTACTACGTACAAGCGTTTGCTCCTGCCGCACGGGAGGTGATGGAGGCGTACAACTTCTACAACGTCATAGAACGCCTCGACAAGGCAAACCTGTTGTATCAGGTGCTTTCCGAGTTCACATCCTCCAAAGTCAATCTTCACCCGGACGTAGTCAGCAACGACCAGATGGGCTACATTTTTGAAGAGCTCATTCGCCGGTTTTCTGAGCTGTCGAATGAAACCGCTGGTGAGCATTTCACCCCACGTGAAGTCATTCAACTCATGGTCAACATTCTCTTCAGCCCTGATGAGGACTCTAATCGGATCTGCACTGATGGCGCGATGGCTTCCCTCTACGATCCGGGGGTGGGCACGGGTGGCATGCTGTCGATTGCATCCCAACACGTCGCGGACATGAACAAAACGGCGCGCCTCGAGGTGTTCGGTCAGGAGCTCAATCCGCAGACCTATGCGGTGGCGAAGTCAGACATCATGATCAAAGGCGAACGCCAGGAGCGCATCTACCTTGGTAACTCACTGACGAGCGACCAGACCAAAGGCATGAAGTTCGATTACATGCTGTGCAATCCACCGTTCGGGGTGAATTGGAAGAAGTACGCAGACAAGATCCTCGACGAGGCCGAGCGCGACGGCTACCAGGGTCGCTTTGGCGCCGGGACGCCGCGAATATCAGACGGTTCGTTCCTGTTCTTGCAGCATATGATCTCCAAAATGCAACCGTACGATCCTGGCGACCCGGTTAACGCGCCAGGATCTCGGATCGGCATCGTATTCAACGGCTCCCCCCTGTTTACCGGTGGTGCTGGTCAGGCCGAGTCTGAGATCCGACGTTGGATTCTTGAAAATGATTGGCTCGAGGCGATCATCGCGCTACCAGATCAGATGTTCTACAACACCGGAATCCTCACCTACGTGTGGGTACTCTCCAACCGCAAAGAACGCCGCCGTAAAAACAAGGTGCAGCTCATTGACGCCACCAACTATTTCCAGCGGATGCGCAAACCCCTTGGCGAGAAGCGAAAAGAACTCAGCAAAGACAACATTGACGACATTACCCGCATCTACGGTGCGTTCCAGGAAACTGAAGAATCCAAAATCTTCGACACCGAGGACTTCGCCTACCATGAAGTCACCGTCGAACGCCCCCTGCGGCTCAGTTTCCAGGCCACACCCGAGGCCATCGAGACGCTCCAAGAATCCAAACCTTTCACCTCGATAGCCACCTCGAAAAAGAAGGCCGAACCGGCACGTTCCCAGGAAATTGAGAAAGGCAAGCACCTACAAGACGCAATCATCGGCACCCTGAAAGGGCTCGGCTCTGAGCGGGTGTTCCTCAACCGAGACGAATTCATTGACTTGCTCCGTGAGGGCATCAAAGAGCGCGGCCGGAAGATCAGTCTCCCTGTGCTACGCAAGATCGTGGAAGAACTCGGCGTAAGGAACCCGGACGCGGACATCTGCCTCGATACGAAAGGCAAGCCAGAACCCGACTCAGGCCTGCACGACACTGAGCAGATCCCGTTCCGCGAAGATATCGAAGCCTACTTCCAGCGCGAAGTCATTCCCTACGCCCCCGACGCCTGGATCGACCATACTAAGACCAAAATCGGCTACGAGATACCCTTCACCCGCTACTTCTACAAATACGAGGAGCTCGGCGACCCAGTGGAAACACTCACCGAAATCCAAGCCCTCTCCGCGAGCATCCAAGTCGACATCGCCAAACTCTTCCAAGAGCAGGTGAAGTGATGGTCTCTAGTGGCGAGCATTTGAGTCTAATTCGCTTAAAGACGCAATGTGGTATCAAGCGAGGAGCATCCCCACGACCCATCGACAACTATATGTGTGGTGATTCTGAGGAAGGTGCAGCCCATTGGATTAGAATCGGCGACACTCAAAAAGGGTGCCGTGAAATCACTGATACAAAATTGTTCGTTACTGCCGCTGGGGCGTCCAAAAGTGTGCTTGTTGCGCCAGGCGATCTTCTTTTGTCGAATTCGATGAGCTTTGGTGAACCTTATATTTCCGCCATTCACGGTTACATTCACGATGGATGGCTCGCACTGACGCCTAGCTCGAAAATCCTGAAAGAGTACCTCTACTGGTGCTTACTAAGTGAGTTTGTCAATAGGCAGTTTCGACTACTTGCGCAAGGGGCTACGGTAAATAATCTGAATATTCAGATGGTCAGGAATGTGCTTGTGCCTGCCCGTACCCTGAGCGAACAGTCCATAACTGTAAAACATCTAGATACAAAAACTGCTCGGATTGATGGGCTGATCGGGAAGCTAACTCGGCAGGTGGAGTTGTTGGAGCGGTATCGGCGTGAGTTGATCGCTCACACTGTGACCCGTGGACTTAATCCTGACGTGCCAATGAAAGATAGCGGAATCGATTGGGTGGGCGAAATACCAGGAAATTGGAAGACAGTCTCTTTGTCGGTCATTACTGACGAGAATCGGCGGAAGAATGCCGACTTGGCAGAAAAGAACCTCCTCAGCCTCAGTTATGGCGAAATTATCCGCAAAAGCATTGATCTTCCTTTTGGCCTACTCCCTGCTTCTTTCGATGGTTATCAAGTTGTCGATTCGGGCTACATTATTCTGCGAATGACTGATCTTCAGAATGACAAGCGCAGTCTGAGAACTGGCCTGGCACATGAACGGGGCATCATCACGGGGGCATACATAGGATTGATTCCCCGTGGAGCGGTCGTATCAAGCTATCTCGCTTGGCTTTTACGGTTCTATGATTTAGCGAAAGTTTTCTACTCCCTTGGGGGCGGCGTCCGCCAATCGGCTAACTACAAAGAGGTTGGGAAACTGTCTGTGTTGTTGCCGCCAATCGAAGAACAACAGCAGATCGCCGACTATCTCGATCAGAAAAATGCCGAGATTGATTCAACGATTTCTGGCATCCGTAAGCAGATTGAGCTTCTGGGTAGGTATCGCAAGCAGGTTATTAATGATCTGGTGACGGGCAAGGTTCGTGTGGAAGAGGTGGCGTAGTGGATACGTCTGAACGCAGGTTTGAAGACGAGATCGAGTATTGGTTGACTCACGCCGGCCCGTTCGAGTACGACCGCTATGAGTCAAAGTCGCCCTCGGGGTATGACAGGCAGCTTGGCTTGTATCGTGAGGATCTGCTGGATTTTGTGCGGGAAACTCAGCCTCAGCAGTGGGAGCGCCTGGAGCGTATTCATGGGGCGAAGGCTGGCGAGAAGTTCTGCAAGCGGGTCGCTCGAGAGCTCGATCGTCGTGGCGTGGTCGAAGTGTTGCGTCGTGGCGTAGAGGACCTGGGAGCAAGGTTCAAATTGGTGTTCTTCGCTCCCGGTTCGGATTTGAACGAGTTACTGGCGGAGAAGTACTGGGCGAACCGGATGACAGTAGTGCGCCAGTTGCACTATTCGACGAAGAACGAGAAGTCGGTAGATACCGTGCTGTTTGTCAACGGTATCCCGGTGGTGACATTGGAGTTGAAGAACCAGCTGAAAGGCCAGACGTATCGGGATGCGATTGATCAGTACAAGCGTTCACGCCCTGCTACTGAGGTGTTGTTTGAATTGAACCGGCGCGCAGTGGTGCATTTCGCTGTCGATACTGACGAAGCATGGATGACAACGAAGCTCGCCGGAATGGATACCGTGTTCATGCCATTCAACCGCGGCTACAAGAACGGTGCTGGTAACCCGCCTGTGCCAGGTAAGTACAAGACGTCTTACTTGTGGGAGGAGGTACTGGCGAAGGATTCCCTGCTCGACATCCTTCATCGCTTCGTCCAGTTCGTCCCCGATGAGTCCGACCGACGCAAAGACAAATTGATTTTTCCGCGCTATCACCAGCTTGATGCGGTGCGTGCCCTTGTCGCTGATGCGAAGGATTACGGTGCTGGCAAGAATTACTTGGTGCAGCATTCGGCTGGGTCGGGTAAGTCAAATACGATCGCCTGGCTAGCCCATCACCTGTCGAATCTGCATGATGATCAACAGCGCGCGGTTTTCGATTCCATCATTGTGATCACTGATCGACGAGTGCTGGATAAGCAGCTGCAGGACACAGTTTTCTCAATGGATCATACTGCTGGCGTGGTGGTGAAAGTTGATAAGAATTCCCATCAGCTCACCGACGCCCTTGCCGACGGGGTGAAGATCATCATCTCGACTTTGCAGAAATTCCCGTTCGTTGACGTGAGCAAAGTAGCTACGGCAGGTAAGCGGTTCGCCATCATCGTGGACGAGGCGCACTCGTCCCAAACTGGCGAGGCGTCGGAGAAGTTGAAGCAGATTCTTGCAGATACCGTTACCGCGGGTAAAGACTCCGAAGAAGATCTCCTCGAGCGCTACGCGGCTGCCGAGGCGCAGGTAGAAGCCGAGCAACTCGAGATTGATGAGCAGATCGCCGAAGAGCTCCGCACACAAGGACGCCAAAAGAACCTCTCCTTCTTCGCGTTCACGGCGACACCGAAGCAGAAGACACTCGAGATCTTTGGTACGCCGGTACTGGATGCAACTCCGCGTCCGTTCCATGTGTATTCGATGCGACAAGCCATCGAAGAAGGCTTCATCCTGGACGTACTGCAGAACTACACCACATATCAGACGTACTTCCAGATCGGCAAAACCGCTGCCGATGACCCCGAATATTCCACCAAGCAGGCGAATAAAGCGCTGGGCAAATATCTGAGCCTTCACCCTTATAGCCTTCGGCAGAAAGCCGAGATCATTATCGAACACTTCCGCGTCAATGTTGCCCACAAAATTGGCGGTAAGGCCAAGGCAATGCTGGTGACTGGGTCTCGCCTGCACGCAGTCCGCTACTACTTTGCATTCCGTGACTACATCAGACAGAGAGGATACACGGATCTCGGCGTATTGGTCGCATTCTCCGGCACCGTCGAGGAAGAAGGACTGGAATACACCGAAGAGCAACTCAACCAGATCCCCGAAGCAGAACTACCCGAGAGATTCGCTACCGGCGAGTATCAGCTGCTACTTGTTGCCGAGAAATACCAGACCGGCTTCGACCAGCCACTGCTGCACACCATGTATGTCGATAAGAAACTACACGGCGTCAAAGCGGTACAGACTTTGTCGCGAATCAACCGCATGTACCCGGGCAAGACCGACACATTCGTGCTTGACTTCGTGAACACTGCTGAAGACATCCAAAAGTCTTTCCAGGACTACTACATTTCCACTGGTATCACTGAAGAGACTGACCCGAACATCGTCTACGACCTGTACCACTTCCTTGCCTCCTACCACCTGTGGACGGACAAGGAAATTGAAGGTTTCACGAAAGTGTTCTTCACGCAGCAGAAGAAACAAACCAATCTGGACTTCAGCCGCCTAAACGCCTATCTGGATCCTGCAGTTGCACGATTCAACGATCTCGAGGATGAAGACAAGCTTGAAGTGCGAGCACGGATGAGAAAGTTCAACCGTAACTACGACTTCTTAACCCATATCATTCGATACGACGACGAGCGACTACACCGTTTCGCCGCCTACGCCAAACTCCTCGTCCGTAAGCTTTACATCGATGGTGACCCCGCCCCCCATCTGGAGGACGAGGTTGCACTGCAGTACTATCGCATCCAAAAGGTCTACGAAGACTCCATCGACCTGATAGACGAAGAGGGACAACTGTCGAACAACCCCGACATTTCAGGCGCACGCGAAGACGAGAAGGACAGCCTGTCAAACATCATCTCCAGGCTCAATGACCGCTGGGGAACCGAGTTCACCCACATGGACAAAGTCATCGAACAACTCACTGAGGACATGGTCGAAGATGCTGAGGTCAAGGCTCGAGCCCATAACTCTCTGGACTTGTTCTCCATCGTCTACTCTGAACGGATCCAAGACATTGTTCTTGACCGCATGAACCAAAACCAAGACTTCGCAATCAAATACCTCTCAGATACTCAATTCAGAGCCGACGTCGACCGAGTCCTGCTGCCACTGATTCACGCACGCCTCAACAATAAGAAAGGCGAGAACATACCGCCGGAAAACCACGTATGACCAAGGCTAACGCAACCACGGCCTGATCAAATCCAATGTCACAGCGGACCCTTTATCGTTCGTGCTGACAGCTTGAGCAAGCTCGGCCCTCGTTCTTGCTAGAAGCGAGTGGGGGTGTGGGATCGTCGTGCGAATGGCGAACGTTTAGAAGGAGAGGCTCCAGTCTTCGGGTAGGCCCATGCTGGTCGGGCTGACCAGGGGATTCGTTAAGAACTCATTGTGGATAAGGGCAGCTACTTTGCTTGGCCAGGTGGTTCCGGGCGATGTCACTCGGATGAGGTTTGCCATGACTGTGATAACGCCGAAGATTTTCTCACTCTGCCCCTGGGGAAGTGTGATGAATTCCGGCAGGGTTCGTAGTGCCGCTGTCGGAGCGGGTGCAAAGGATTTATTCCATAGCCTTGCATGGTGTGCGCAGTGATTGCGGACGATAGTGAGTTGTTCCATCCATCGCACGAGCGGAGATTGAAGTTTTGCTTTGCGTCGCTGGTGTTTCGACAGCATCCCCAAATTGATGATGATCCCAAGGTCTTCGGCGATGAGGCGCTGGTCGGCGGCAGGCAGACCTTCATAGAGACGCGACATGTCGGCGAAATCTAGTACCTCGGCCAGAACCCAGAACGGGAATTTGTCGTCATATTTGTCTCGGTAATGTCTTATGGCTTCGTTACTGCGGCCTGCACGAGCCACACGTTTAGCTAGAGTTGACATCCATCTTTGATGATCAAAGGATGGCCGAAACCGACTTGGATCGGTGTAGGAAAGTGGATCAGTTGTGACCAAGGCTTCCCCTACACGGGTACGCATTGCGATCTCTATGCGTTCCATACCATCATGCACGAGAGTACGAAGTTTCCGGTCCGATTCGTATAAAGATACCGCGTCGCTGAAACGCGTGCCCGACCGGAAAGCGTCGTCTCGAACACCATCATGAGTAAGCAAACGAGCGGGATACCAGTATGCCGATAGTCGGTAGTAACTGACGTAACGTAACCATTGGCTGGCAAGCTCAGGGTCAACTTCCATGCCCCGGGAACGTAACAACTTAATGTGTTGAGAAACTGTTGCTGCTTGCTTTATTGGCTCGCCCAATACGACTACTCCAACCTCAAACAGAGATCCAGCCCACTCCCGACCTAAGTCGGGGCGGGCTGAACGATTACTTCCATTATAACCGCACCCAGTTTCTGAGTGCCACCCAAAGCTGAAAATATGGGGTTAATGCCCGGATTGTGTGTACGCGGTGTTGGTTTTGTTCGGTGTGTCAGGGGTGTTAGCGCTGTGCACATGCTTTGAGAGCATGCATAGTCCATGGCGCTAGGAATCAGCCGTGTTGTCATCACGCCCGCTTAATATGAGGGCTGGTTTTCTTATACCCAAAACCTTGTCTAGCCAAGTAAAACACGAACCCGCGAATGGTCTGACAAGCGTGAACGTGAACTCGCCAACGCTCGCCGGATTCTAGACCCCAAGGGTATACTCGCCACACGCAACCTCAGCCTTATTAAATCCGGGGTCATTGTGGATACTTAGACGTCGAAAATGATAAAAGCCGCTTGAACCCTTGAACCCCTGTTGAGCAGGGGTTTTGTCGTTTCTGGGGTTGTTCGTTGGCTCGCTGGAGGTCCGGTGATCTGGTGCTCGTCGCCATGACGTCCGCGCGGCAGGGGCACGTTTCTGGTTGAGGGGGTCTGCGGGAATGCTTGCGTTAGCGGGTATCAGACGAGGGTGTTA
>NZ_KV816979.1:0-625 GCF_001814535.1 Actinomyces sp. HMSC065F12 | reverse complement strand
CCCAGCAGGCCAGGGCGAAAGTCCCTGCGGCCATGGTTGTACGCTCGGGTTGACTGGCACGAAAGTGGAGCGAGCTTCAACCCCGATCTGGTATCCAAAGCTCTGGTCGCCGATATTCCGGTGCTGGAAGTCAGCCAAGGGCGGGTGCCAGGTGGTACCAGGTGCTCAAGGTTCCCGTGGGCGACAAGGCATGTATGGTAACCAGCCTGCGACTGGCGTGAGCGTCGCCTAGTCATCGTCCAGCTCGGCAGTCCACGTAGGGCAGGGCAGATCAACACCCGCATACGCCTGGGTGAGAACATCTTGCAAGCTCGTACCGCACGCCTGTGCCACCAGTTCCAGGTGCATTGGGGGAATCGGGGTAGCGCCTGCCATGTACCCACGCACCACGTGGGCATCAAGGCCACACGCCGACGCAACGTCCCGATCCGACAAACCCCAGTACGCGGCACCACGACGAAGAAGAAGGGCAACACGATCCACTAATTCATTCATGTCTTTCCTTGTGGGACGAAAAGTAATTCCACGCGCACCAAAATAAAAATAAACTCACTTACACGTGGCAATTTATTGAATGAAATGGGCGATGTGAAAAGGGCATAAAAAAGCACACCCATGGCATAGA
>NZ_KV816978.1:0-939 GCF_001814535.1 Actinomyces sp. HMSC065F12 | reverse complement strand
TTTGGATCCTCAGCATCGTGAGGTGATGACGCGTCTGCTTGCAACCGACAAGCTCAATCAGGCGCAGGTGGCGCGCGATATGGGGTTGACCCGTGCTCGGGTATCGCAGCTGGTGGCAGAGGTAAAACCGCTGATCCGGCAGGCGGTTGAGGAGGCCCGATTTAACACTTCGAGCGGTGTCGGCAGTGGGGTGAAGGGAGAAGCCAACCGGGCTGCTCCCACAAATGAGGAAGAAAGGTAAGCCCGATGGCTCGACATAGTCTCAAGCTTCATATTGCCCGGCATATCCCTGACGACCCCGGAATCGTCGCCACCAAGAATGTGACGCTGCGTGAACGGCTCATGCGCCTACTGCTTGGTACCCCGCGCAAAGTCATGATTCTCGTTCCCGGTGACTCGGTCAAGCAGATCGACATCACCGAAAACACCGATGACGACCTCATGGCCCTGGCCGATGCTCTCAAGGCGGGTGAATCCAAATGATGATGCCGGAAATTAACGCCTTCATTCGTGATGGAAACCAGACGATGCGATCGCTCGCCGATTTGCTTGCGCGGGCTCAGCAGATCGTTGAGGAGAGCTTCGAAGACCACGCAGGAATGCCTGGTGAACGCCCGGAGCTTGCCCTGCAGATCAAGGAACCCTTCGGAACCATCCCAGCCACGCACGCCCAGCCAGAACTACTTGCGGACGAGCCAGAGGTTGAACCTGAACCGACGGTGACGTTGGAAGAAGTACGTGCTTTTCTTTCCGAGCTCTCAGCGCAAGGTCACACGGCAAAGGTTCGTGAGCTGATCGTCGAGGCTGGTGCGGACAAGCTCTCAGCGGTGGATCCGTCGAAGTACGGGTGGCTGCTGGATCGGGCGAAGGAGATTGCTGATGGCACCGTCTGATCACGCACTCCTCTCAGCTTCTGGTGCTCACAGGTGGCTCAACTGC
>NZ_KV816977.1:0-1249 GCF_001814535.1 Actinomyces sp. HMSC065F12 | reverse complement strand
CTTGTCAGACATGGCTACCACCTGGCCCACCCACGAGCCCATCCATAATTGCGTCCGCGTCAACGTCTACTTCGTTGAGAGGCACAACGTAAATGTAGAACGAGTAGTTATCGAGGTTTCGGGTGTTGATTTCGTTGGCGATGATTTGGGCGTGCGCGGCGATATCTCCCTGCATTTTCTGATCGAGCGCAGCCCGATATTGCTGGTTGCCATAGTTCTTCGGATCGAGACCGATGTCGTAGCCCAGGAACATCGAATAAGCGGTATCGAACACACGGGTGCTCCACCCGGCTTCGGGATTAGCAGATCTTTGACGTAGTTTGCTGTTGCTGGGTCGAGGGTCTTGGTGAACACAGTTTGCTCGGCGAGCTGAACCTCGTCTGAGCGATTCTGTTCTATATCTACAACGCGGTCGAATGCTGCAGTGATGGCATCCCCAATGTTGCCGACCACGCTGGAGGTTCCAAACACGATGCTGCTGGTGGTTCGCTGACCGTCTGGTGTGAGTAGGTGGATGGCGTCACAGCGGCTGTGGATCTGGCCTCGGGCCTGGTTGAGCTCGATCTTGCTCATCACTTTGGGTGCTTCGAGGATTTGTTCGAGCAGGACGTAGAGCAAGATTTCACCTAACCCCATGCCGTCTTGTTGTGAACGCATCCGGTTTACCGCGTCGAGAGCAACTTCTTCGAGATCGTCTCGCTGTTTGTAGCCTTCGTATTCGGCGCGGGAGAAGACGTAGCGTCCAACGTTGCGTTTGAGGAACTTGACGAGGGCCGTGTGGTCGAAGCGGTTGTTTTGGATAGACAGATGGAACAGGCGTAACTGTTCGTCGTTTCGAAGACCTAACGTGTTCGAATGGGCCACTTCGGTGAACGTGGACGCGAATGTGTCGCCGCGCAGCGTTGGCGTAATCGTTGCCTGTGCCATCTCGTCTTCTCCCAAGAGGTGTCCTTCCCGCCTACAGCTTTTCGAGGATACGCACGAGCTCCGACAAAGTGATCGCCCCGTCAGGCGGAGTGACGCCATCTTCGAAGACCATGTAGTAGCGGTAGTCATTGCCAGACATGTTCGCCCACGCCCGGCCGAGCCTGATCTTGCGGTTAGAATCGTCGTTCTTCAAATGCTCGCCCTTGGACTCGACAACCACGATGGTGCCGCTAGCGGTCATCACGACGAAATCTGGGTAGTGGTTGAACGGACCGTTGAGGCAAAAGCCCTTGCGTTCAATGATCCGGTGCCACCAGCGAAC
>NZ_KV816976.1:23227-170048 GCF_001814535.1 Actinomyces sp. HMSC065F12 | reverse complement strand
CCACTTTCGCGCTCAAAATATGTAAGGTACGCCGTGCTATTGATTAGTAAGTTCTAGTAAGCTATACTGACATTGATACAGCTTCAATACTAACAATGTTGTTGGGAGGCAACCAGATGCACAAGACACCACTGTCTACGAGAATTCTTTCAGTGCTTTTTTCAGTGTCCTTGCTAACTTCTGTGTTCACGGTGCTATCACCTCATCAGGCAAATGCGGCATCAGCGAGCACAAGCGCCACATATTACCGATCCAACACGATTTTCACCACTGTGCGGCACCATACTCCCGGCTATATGTCATGGGAAAACCAACGGGGCACAACGCACTGGAGTGACGGCACCACAACATCTACCTACTGCGGTGGCGCCTCAGGCGACGCAGTAGCCTTGCGCTACCCGGGAGGGAATCAGTTCGCAGTAACATACTTCATTCCGACGAAGGCCAATCACAAGAGTTTCCCGCAAAGCTACGGGGCACGTGACTTTGTTATGTCCTTCGCAATCAAAGGTACCTGTGGCGCGCCGCCATGGGAAGAATCTCGATCAGTATGGGGAGTGATCCATTACTAATGCATACATCCATCACGAATCACATGCGCGCCACGCGCATTCTTCTGATCGCAGCAGGACTTCTATGCATCGCAGCGACCTGTCTTGCACTGTTCGTCCTCACGCCCAGCACGCAGGCAAACAGGACTGAAGCGCGCAACCCTGATCTTGCACAATACGCTCAAAGCGCCGATATTCCAGAGCAGATCAGCACTCAGGCACAGCAGGAAATGGCACAAGTGGGCGAGGAATACCCGCCTGGCGCCACCCCGCCCACCGTTGCCGACCTGCTTCCGTGGGCAGTAGGCGCTGAAGTGGATTCAGTAAGCACCGATCACATTCAGTACACGTCCGGCGCCGATAACCCCGTAGCAATGCGTCAGGCACAGCAAACTGACCCGTCTACCGACGCTCCCGTCACAGTCGTCACCGCCGAAGGAGATGTTGCGGTCCTCGCAGCCCTTGACTGGGAGTGTGCCTGGATCAAGGAATTCGTTAACGCCACGAACAGTGGAAACGCGGACCGTGTGAACACAGCAGTGACGCAGATCAGCAAATTCCCCGATCTTGACGTCATCCAGCGTTTTAACCCTGAAGTCGGTGAAGGACACGCCCGTGACGTCATTCCCCGCATCCAGCAAGGAGACGTCGAATTTGCGAACTATTGGCTCGCTACCACATGTAGCGAGCCTGAATAGTTCAGCGTGACAGGATCACTGGTCGATCGGGGCTGCCTCAAGCTTCCACACCTCGCGCGCATAGTCGCGGATCGTGCGGTCCGATGAGAAGCGTCCCGACTTCGTGATGTTGACCCATGTCTTGCGTGCCCATGCCTGGCGGTCACAGTAGTCACGCGCCATCTGGTCGCGAGCCGTGCGGTAGGCATCGAAATCACCCAGCACGTAGTACACGTCGGCCGGATCGTAACTGCCTTCCAGCAGTGACAGACGCAGGTCATGGAAATCACCTGTGCCGCCGTCATCCAGCGTGCCGTCAGTCATTGCATCGAGCACACGCTTCAGTCCAGGTACGTTTTCATAGTGCCAGCGCGGATCGTATGTACGGCGCAGTTCAGGCAACTCATCTTCCGTGGCACCGAAGATGTAGGCGTTATCCTGGCCCACAGCGTCCAGAATCTCCACGTTCGCGCCATCGAGCGTGCCCAGCGTCAGTGCACCGTTCATCATGAACTTCATGTTCGAGGTGCCCGACGCTTCCTTGCCGGCAGTTGAAATCTGCTCAGACACGTCAGCAGCCGGAATGATGTGCTCAGCAGGCGAGACGTTGTAGTTTTCCACGAAGATAACTGTGATGCGCCCGTCAATGTCAGGATCGTTGTTGACCAGATCCCCGATTGAGTTGATCAGCTTGATGATCGCCTTGGCACGTATATATCCCGGCGCTGCCTTCGCACCGAAGATGAACACGCGCGGCGGCAGATCCAGTGACGGATCCTCCTTGAGTCGGTAGTACAGGTCCAGAATGTAGAACGCATTCATCAGCTGACGCTTGTACTCGTGCAAACGCTTGATCTGCACGTCGAAGATCGCATCAGGATTGACCTCAATGCCCTGGCGGTTCTTGATCCACTGAGCAAAGTCAACCTTGTTGTCATGCTTGATGTCGATCAGTCGCTGCAGAACACTCTCGTCAACGCTGTCAGTGAACTGTGCGAGGACGTCAAGATCGGTGACCCACTGGTCTGAGCCGGTCACCTCGTCAAGCAGGGCGGACAGGCGCGGGTTGCACTGACGCAGCCAGCGACGAGGGGTCACACCGTTCGTCTTGTTATTGAAGCGCTCGGGCCAGATGTCATGCCACTGACGCAGCGTTTCGCGCTTGATAATTTCTGTGTGCAGCGCGGCCACACCGTTAATCGAATACGACGCATAGCAGGCAATCCACGCCATGTGCACCATGTTGCCCTGGACCGGAGCCATGTAGTTGATGGTTCCCTCGTCGATGCCGCGCTCAGTCATGTCGATGCGGAAGCGGCGGTCGATTTCGCGCACAATTTCCATGATGCGCGGGAAGAGGCGATCAAAGATCGATGTCTCCCACTTCTCCAGCGCTTCAGCCAGCACCGTGTGGTTCGTGTACGCGAACGTGTGACTGACGACGTCCCATGCTGCTTCCCACGTCCAGCCGTACTCATCCAGCAGGATTCGCATCAGTTCGGGGATGGCCAGAACCGGGTGAGTGTCGTTGAGCTGAATCGCATTGAAATCAGCCAGCGTTGTCAGGTCGCCCTCGTGCTGGGCAATATGGTTGGCAACAATGTCGTGCAGCGAGGCGGCGCAGAAGAAGTACTGCTGGCGCACGCGCAGGATCTTGCCCTCGAACGTGGAGTCATTGGGGTACAGCACGCGTGAAATGTCGGCGACGGCTTCACGCTCGACAATGGCGTCAGTGAAGCGCTGCGAGTTGAACGCGTCGTAGTCGAATTCTTCAACCGGCTCTGCACGCCACAGTCGCAGCGTTCCCACGTTACGTGTGCCGTATCCGGTGATCGGCATGTCGTAGGGAATGGCTCGCACATCCATGTCGGCATAGTGAATGATGCGCTGTTCTTCCTCGCGGCGCACAATGAAGGGGTAGCCCTCCTCCATCCACGCATCGGGCTGTTCACGCTGGAAGCCGTCCTCAAACAGCTGCTTGAACAGGCCATAGCGGTACAAGATTCCGTAGCCGTTCACCGGGTAGTCCAGTGTGGCGCAAGAGTCGAGGAAGCAGGCTGCCAGTCGCCCGAGGCCACCGTTGCCCAGCGCTGCATCCGGTTCCTGTTCCAGGACATCGGACAGCGTCTGGCCAAAAGAATTGACGATCTTTTCTGCCTCATCCGTCAGGCCGAGGTTCGACAGGTTATTCAGCAATGCGCGACCCATCAGGAATTCGGCCGAGAAATAGTGTTCCCGTCGTTTGGTTGCATACAGACGGTTGGTACGATCCCAGTCGCTCGCGACGCGGTCAACAACTGCCGCAGAAAGGCCCTGCCACATTTCCATGAGGGTGGAGCGATCTGCTGGTCGACCTGAAAAGGAGCGGACTTGCGAAGTGGCTGCATCAGCCAGGCTATACGACATCTAGTAATCAATCCCTTCAGTTAGACACGCTGCAGCAGCTGAAGCACCCGCGTGTAATGCGCTGAATCATTCTCACACACAGCAGTCTAGTGGTCCCTGCATTCAGCGTCGAATGGTGAATATCTCCGCTGAATGCATGGTGAGAAAATTTCATTGACGTTTCACGTGGGGTCTCGAACGTGTCATGGCTCAGTCACGTTCAGCCTTGATGCGACCACAAGATACGGCATGGGAATTCTTCTCGGCGATGCGCACACCACCCATGGTCCCCCACGTGCCTCCCAAATTCAGTACCCTAACAGTGTGAGCCACAAATCTTCTCGACCACTCGACATGACCGTGACGCGCATCCCCGCGGTGGAACTCTCCCCCGTTGTGGAAGGCGGGCGGCTTCCAGCCAAGGCGACCGCCGGTGAGCCATTCCCCATTCGCGCAACGGTGTTTCGCGAGGGACACGACGCCTATCAGGCCGAAGCGGTCCTGATTGACCCCGACGGACATGACCACACGATTGCTCCGATGGTGGATATTGCACCCGGTCTGGATCGCTACGAGGCATGGGTGATGCCTGACCGACCCGGCAACTGGTCATTTTGCATTCAGACGTGGTCAGATCCCTACGCTACGTGGCGACATGATGCCACCATTAAAGTCGATGCCGACATCGACGCTGACCTCATGCTGGAAGAGGGCGCACGCCTGTTTGAGCGCATGATCGAAGGGAGGGCACTGGCCAATTCTGACCAGCAGGGTCTGGCTGAGCCCCATGCGCGCGTCCTCCACAGTGCAATCTCCATCATGCGCGATGCCACCCGATCAAACCAGCAGCGCCTGTCGGCCGGTATATCGTCTTCTGTGCGCCACATTGTGCGTCAGTACCCACTGCGTGACCTGGTCGGTCGCACTGAGGCCTATCCGCTGCATGTCGCGCGCACCCGCGCCCTGGTGGGCTCCTGGTATGAGATTTTCCCTCGCTCAGCCGGAGCATTCCAGCGCCCTGATGGCACATGGGTCTCAGGCACACTGCGCACCGCAATTGAGGAACTCGATCGCATCAGTGCGATGGGATTTGATGTCATCTACCTCACACCAGTTCACCCCATCGGCACGACGTTCCGCAAGGGCAAGAACAATACGCTGAATGCTCTGGAAACCGATCCTGGTTCCCCCTACGGCATCGGGTCAGATGAAGGGGGCCACGACGCGATTCACCCTGACCTGGGAGATTTTGACGATTTCGATGCATTCGTCGCTGCCGCATACGAACGCGGCATGGAGGTCGCACTCGACTTTGCCCTGCAGTGTTCACCGGATCACCCGTGGGTCAGGGACCATCCCGAATGGTTCTCGCAGCGAGCCGACGGCTCCATCGCGTATGCGGAGAATCCGCCCAAGAAGTACCAGGACATCTACCCCATTAACTTCGATCACGATCCTGAAGGCCTGTTCGAAGCGATCCACGACCTGTTCCGCCTGTGGATCGCACACGGCGTGAAGATTTTCCGAGTGGACAACCCGCACACCAAGCCAGTGAACTTCTGGAAACGCATGATGGACACGCTGCATCGCGAATATCCAGACGTGATCTGCCTGGCTGAAGCGTTCACTCGCCCCGCCATGATGCGCACGCTGGGTGCCGTCGGTTTTGACCAGTCCTACACGTACTTCGCGTGGCGTACCTATAAGAAGGAGATCGAAGAGTACCTCAAGGAAGTCTCCGAGCAGACACCGCACCTGATGCGCCCGACATTCTGGCCGACGACGCACGATATTTTGACGCCGCAGATGACCGAGGGCGGCACCGCCATGTTTGCAATCCGCGCGATTCTGGCCGCATGCGGCGCTCCGACGTGGGGCATCTACTCCGGCTACGAGCTGGTCGAATCGGTACCGCGCCCCGGTTTTGAAGAACAGATCAACAACGAGAAATACGAGTACCGTCCGCGCAGGTGGGAGGATGCGGAGCGCACGGGTATTCCTCAGTTGCTCACCCTGCTCAACACTGCACGAGGGCGACATCGTGCCCTGCAGCAGCTTCACCAGATCAGCATTCACCGTACATCCAACGACCAGTTGCTGTGCTTCTCACGGCACATTCCCGGACAGTTCACACCTGATGGGAACTCGGACACGGTGATCGTGGTGGTCTCACTGGATCCGCATCATGAAGTGTGGGGCTCTGTTGACCTCGATGTCAACGCGCCCGGCATGGAGCTGCTCAACGCTGGCCACGGCGGCGGGTTGAACCTTGTCGATGAACTGGACGGCATGGAGTACCGCTGGGGTGCGTCGAATGTGGTGCGGCTGAGCCCGTGGACCCGCATCGGACACGTCTTTGGGGTTGAACAGCAACAGTAGAATGCACCGCGCGCCTCCAGGCGCCGCGGGTCCCACTCGCCGGGCATGAAATGCATACACACCGTGCATCAGCGCGCCGTAACTGGCAGTATGATGCCATGACCGTTGATGATTCATCGCGCGCTGAACTGGACGCCGCACCTGAGACGACGACCGCCACCTCCAGCCACTATGCGCAACTCTCACCATTCCACAATATGACGGTGGACCAGCCACACGAGGATGAAGCCGCCCTCGTCCCTGTGGCCGACGACCCCAGTTGGTACCGCCACGCAGTCTTCTATGAGCTGCTGATCCACTCTTTCCAGGACTCCAACGGCGACGGCGTGGGTGACATTCCCGGCCTGATCTCGCGGCTCGACTACCTCAAGTGGCTCGGTATCGATGCAATCTGGCTGCCCCCGTTCTTTCCTTCCCCTCTGGCCGACGGCGGCTACGACATTTCCGACTACAAGGGCATCGACGAACGCTTCGGCACGATGGATGATTTCCGTGCCCTCGTGGAAGCCGCACATGAACGAGGCCTGCGCATCGTGCTGGACATGGTCATGAACCACACGTCCGACCAGCACCCGTGGTTCCAGTCCTCACGCTCCGACCCGAACGGACCGTACGGCGATTTCTACGTCTGGCGTGACCGACCCAACGAATACGCCGACGCGCGCATCATTTTCGTGGACTCGGAAGTATCGAACTGGACGTGGGATGAGGAGCGCCACCAGTTCTTCTGGCATCGTTTCTTCTCACACCAGCCGGACCTGAACTATGAAAACCCTGCGGTGCGCGAAGCCATGAAAGACGTGGTGCGTTTTTGGTGCACCACCGGTGTGGACGGCTTCAGGTTGGATGCCATCCCCTACCTGTTCGAAGAAGAAGGTACGAACTGCGAAAACCTCCCGGCCACGCACGAGTTCATCGCGGACCTGCGCGCAATGGTCGAAGAAGAGTTCCCCGGCACCGTCATGATTGCCGAGGCGAACCAGCCGCCTCACGAGGTTGTCGCCTACTTTGGAACCGATGAGGCACCCGAGTGCCATATCTGCTTCCACTTCCCGATCATGCCGCGCATTTTCGCCGCACTGCGCGAAGAATCCTCCCACGGGCTGCGCGAAATCCTGGCTGCCACCCCTCCCCTGCCCAAGGGTGGCCAATGGGGTGTTTTCCTGCGCAATCACGATGAACTGACCCTGGAGATGGTCACGGACGAGGAACGCGCCAGGATGTATGAGTGGTACTGCCCTGAAGAGCGCATGCGTTCCAATGTCGGTATACGTCGACGACTCATGCCGCTGCTGCATGCCTCGCGCCGCGAGGTTGAACTGGCCTACGCGCTGCTGCTGTCCTTGCCCGGTTCCCCGTTCCTGTTCTATGGCGATGAGATCGGTATGGGTGACAACGTGGATCTGCCTGACCGTTTCGGCGTGCGCACCCCTATGCAGTGGGATGACACGCCGACGATGGGCTTTTCCGATGCCCCGCAGGATCAGTGGTTCCTGCCGGGAATTTCATCACCGACCTATGACCAGCGCGCAGTGAACGTGGCCGAGCACGCCACCCGCCCGACCTCGATGCTGAACTGGACGCGCAAGATGCTGAACACGCGCCGCAAGCATGCGCCGTTCGGATTTGGTGACATGACGCTGCTGTGGTCCTCTGACGATGCTGTGCTCGCGTTCTTGCGCCGAGACGAATCCGAAACGATTCTGTGCGTCAACAACCTGTCCACTGAACCGCACTCCGCGAAGATCCACCTGCCCGGCATGGCCGGCTGGCATCTGTACGATCTTGGATCGGGCAACGCGTTCCCGGATGTGCGTGACGATGAGACGGTGGACATCACGCTGCCGCGCCACGGCTTTTACTGGCTGGGCGTGACGTTCCTTGAACCAGAAAGTGAGGAAGAAGATGAGTAACGCACCGTCTTCCATTCAACTCCTGGAAGCGATCGCCCCGTGGCTCACGTCGAGGCGATGGTTCCCACGCACCAGCGACCGCACATTGCAGGTCATTGGCGAGCTCAATGCCGATTCAGGCTATCTGGAACCGCCGGGAACTCCGGAGTCCGATTCCGGTGATTTAGCGTCAGTTCGCCTGCTGATCATCCAGGCCGGCTCGCAACTGCTCAACGTCCCCCTCGTTCTCGTTCCGCAGGCCGGAGACGACGTTGCCGAAACGTTCGACAATCCTGCGACGGACGTTGACGAGGGCGACCCCATCGGATCGATTGGTGACCTGAGTATTCTGGACGGCGTGTCGGTGTGGGCATTTTGGGACACGTGGCTGGCGATGGGTCGTGCCGTTGGAACGGTGGATGCTGACACCGTTGAACGCATGCGCGACATGCGTGACCAGGTACAGGTGTATGGAGGCGAGCAGTCGAACACCTCGGTTATTTTCCGAGGTACCACAGACGAGACTCCTGGAATCATCGCGAAGGTACTGCGCGTGCTCACGGAGGGTGCTCACCCGGATGTTGAGGTGCCCACCGCGCTATGCGAGGCTGACTGGAACCACGTGCCACGCGTTTTCGGCTACGTTGCCGTCCCGGCACGCGTGCGTTCGTGGCCCAAGAAGGAATCGGAACTGTGTGTGGCGACCATTATCAGTGAGCTGGTACGCGATGGGCGCGACGGTTTCGTCTTCTTTGTCGATGGTGCCTCCCGCGGTGAAGATCTTACCGAGCAGGCACGTTCACTGGGTACCGTGACAGCTCAGATGCATGAGATTCTGGCGAGGGCTCTGCCCACTGCTGACGGGCCGACGCCATCGCAGATCGCTGCGCGGGTGCGCAACAACCTCGATGCTGCGCACGCTGAGGTCCCTGGCCTGACCGGCGAACTCGTGGATACATTGGGCCGCGAGCTGGACCAGCTCGCACAATGGGACGAGCCGCTTCAGGCGACCCGCATTCACGGCGACTACCACCTGGGGCAGACCCTGCTCAGCGATGATGGGTGGAAGATTCTGGACTTCGAGGGCGAGCCGCTGCGCCCCCTGGCCGAGCGCACCGCCCCTGACCTGCCGCTCAAGGACGTTGCCGGGATGCTGCGTTCCTTCGACTATGCGATGGCGCAGGCACGACGCCTTGCCGATGATGACTCAGCGATTGACGATGCCGTCGCTCACGAGTGGGTCAGCCAGCACCAGCGTGCGTTCCTTGAGGGGTATCACGCTGATTTCTCGGGTCGCGACGACGCACTCATGACTGCACTGATCATTGAGAAGGCAGCCTATGAGTCGATCTACGAACATAGGATGCGTCCAGACTGGCTGAGTATTCCCCTCGATGCGCTCACCGAACTGGCTGAGCGGTAAAACGGTCGACACGTGGAGCACATCGGACGGTCGTTTGTTGCAAAGAACGCCACGACCGTCCGAACGGCCACGCCGTGACCGTGTGCATGGGAAAATGAGGTCATGAACGCCTCACCGATTCCTCAAGATCCAGACCTCCTTGATACAGTGGCGCAGGGGCAGTACTACCTGCCTCATGCCGTGCTCGGAGCGCACCTCAGTGACGGGTCAGTGACGATCCGCACGGTGCATCATTTGGCCGACGCCGTCCAAATTGTCACGCCCGATCAAACAGTTGACGCTGTTCACGAACGCTCCGGCGTGTGGGTTGCCGTCTTTGAATGTGACGATATTCCCGACTACCGAGTGCGCGTGACCTACGGTGACCAGACGACACTGATGGACGACCCCTACCGTTTCCTGCCCACACTGGGCGAAATGGATATTTACCTCATTTCCGAGGGACGACACGAAGAACTGTGGAAAGTTCTGGGAGCACATCTGACTCACTACACCGGCCCGATGGGTGACGTCGAGGGCGTCGCATTTGCGGTATGGGCGCCCAACGCGTCTGCCGTGCGCGTCGTCGGCGACTTCAACTATTGGGACGGCACCGCCAGCGCAATGCGCTCACTGGGATCGTCCGGCGTGTGGGAGCTGTTCATCCCAGGTGTGGGCGTGGGAGCGCGCTACAAATTCGAGATCCGAGGGCCGGGCGGTAACTGGTTCCAAAAGGCTGACCCGATGGCACGTGCCACCGAGATTCCTCCGGCAACTGCCTCTGTTGTCACCGACCGTTTCCACAGGTGGGATGACGATGAGTGGATGGACAGGCGTGCTCACACCACCCCGCACACCGCTGCCATGTCAGTGTACGAAGTCCACATTGGATCCTGGAAACAGGGGCTGGGCTACCGTCAGCTCGCTGATGAGCTGATCGCCTACGTCACCGAAGCCGGTTTCACGCACGTCGAATTCATGCCGGTGGCTGAACATCCGTTCGGCGGTTCGTGGGGCTACCAGGTCACCTCGTACTACGCGCCGACCTCACGCTACGGCACGCCCGACGACTTCCGTTATCTGGTGGACCGCCTCCACCAGGCAGGTATCGGCGTCATCCTGGACTGGGTGCCAGCCCACTTCCCGAAGGATGACTGGGCGCTTGCCCGTTTCGACGGCACTCCCCTGTACGAGGATCCCGATCCGTTGCGTGGTGAACATCCGGATTGGGGAACGTACGTCTTCAACTTCGGGCGTCGGGAGGTGCGCAACTTCCTGGTTGCCAACGCCCTGTACTGGCTCGAGGAGTTCCACGTCGATGGCTTGCGTGTCGATGCGGTGGCCTCCATGCTGTATCTGGATTATTCACGCAAGGAAGGCCAGTGGCGGCCGAATCAGTACGGCGGTCGCGAACACCTGGAAGCCATCCAGTTCCTGCAGGAAGCCAACGCAACTGCCTACAGGCGTCACCCCGGCATCGTAATGGTGGCTGAAGAGTCAACAGCGTGGCCCGGCGTGACCGCGCCAACGTCAGGAGGCGGCCTGGGGTTCGGCATGAAGTGGAATATGGGCTGGATGAACGACACGCTGCGGTACATGCAGGAAGACCCTGTCAACCGTCGCTGGCACCACGGTGAACTCACGTTCTCGTTGGTGTACGCATTCTCCGAGAACTACATTCTGCCGCTGTCCCATGATGAGGTCGTTCACGGCAAAGGCTCGCTCGTTTCGAAGATGCCCGGTGATAAGTGGCAGAAAATGGCCTCGCTTCGCGCACTGTACGCCTACCAGTGGTCGCATCCTGGCAAACAACTGCTGTTCATGGGACAGGAATTTGGGCAGGAACAGGAATGGACCGAGCAGCATTCTCTGGATTGGTGGCTGCTCGATGACGATCTGCATTCCGGGTTGCTGTCGCTGGTGTCGGCTCTCAACAGGATCTATCGCGACGAGCCCGCGCTGTGGGACGACGACTACACGGGCTTTGAGTGGATCGACGCGTCAGACGGCGATCACAACGTGATCTCCCATATCCGCAAGGGAATGGGCTCCGATGACAAGCAGCACCTCCTTGTCTGCGTCACGAACTTTGCCGGCACACCTCACGAGGGCTACCGCGTGGGGCTGCCGTTCAGCGGCCAGTGGGAGGAAATCCTCAACACTGACAGCGAAGAGTTCGGCGGATCCGGTGTGATCAACATGGGGCCGGTCATCGCTGAAGATGTTCCATGGAACGGCCGGCCAGCATCGGCTGAGCTGCGCGTGCCACCGCTGGGTGCGCTCTGGCTGCGTCCTGTCACATCTGAGAACTAGACACGGACGGTTGAGCGGACGGGCAGCAATTCCTGCCTGCTCGCTCAACCGCCCGTGAGATATGCGAGCAATGATGGAACTGATCAGCGGCGACATCACAACACTTGAGGTGGACGCCATTGTCAACGCTGCGAACTCGTCACTGCTGGGTGGTGGCGGCGTGGATGGGGCAATTCACCGCGGAGCTGGGCCCGACCTGCTCGCCGCCTGCAAGAAAGTGCGTGCCAGCCAGTTCCCTGATGGTCTTCCCGTGGGGCACGCTGTAGCGACTGAGGGTTTCAGACTGCCGGCGCGCTGGGTAATCCACACTGTCGGACCTAACCGGCATCGCGGGCAGACTGACCCGGATCTGCTACGCTCCTGCTTCACGTCGAGTCTGCGGGTTGCCGAGGACATCAGTGCACGCTCCGTAGCGTTCTCTGCAATTTCAGCAGGAGTGTACGGCTGGGATATGGAACAGGTTGCGAGTATCGGCATAGAGGCGGCTCGCACCTATGAAAGCGAACAGGACGAGCACGCAATCAGGATCGTGTTCTGCTTATTTGATGACCGAGCCCTGCACGTATGGCGCAGCGTCGCCGGCGAGCACTAGACTGCCCCGACGCGCGGACGAGCCGATTCGAGCTGCCTCAGGTGCGATCACCACACCAGCCTCTAGATCATGAGAGCGGTTGCCAGCCTGCGACGGGCAGCGTTGACTTCCGGTGAGGATCCGGCCACGCGGAACAAGTCCAGGATGCGTGTGCGCAGCTCTTCACGCCTGTCATCATCGGTGCTGTGCTCCAAAGCGCTGATCAGAACGTCGAAGGCCTGAGCGTGCTGGCCGGCGTTAAACAGCTCATCAGCATGATCCAGGTCGTTATCCGCATTCCCAGCCGTGCCGCGCTCAAGCAGACGCACGCGCGCCAACTGGGCTTCGGCATCGTGGTCGCGCGCATTGCGCTCCACGATCTTCTCCCACGCCGCGATCGCGCCGTCGAGGTCACCTGATTCTTCCAGGTCCAACGCATGCTGGTGTTCAGGCGGTACGGGCGCCTTCACGTCCTCCCCGCTGACTGCGACGCGGCCCGTAACCCCCATCTGCTGGGCTGCCGTCAACAGTTCATCCAGGACCGGCACGACCTGTTCTTTAATCGCATTTCCCTGGAAGAGCGGGATCGGGCGCCCACCGATCAGTGCACACACCGTCGGCAAGGCCTGCACCTGAAGTGCGCGAGTGATGCCCGGAGCTTTCTCCACCTCGATCTTCACCAACTGGAAGGCGCCGCTCCTTTCGCGGACGATCCCCTCCAGCATGGACAGAACGGACGATGACTCCAAGGAGCGCGATGACCACAGTGCCATCAGCACAGGAACAGTGCGTGACGTTGCCATGATGTCCTCGAACTGAGCGTCATCGCAGTCGCGAATCAAAGGCACGTTCAGTTGCACCCCGGCATCACCGTCGGCAGGAGCGGCAGCAGGGACGCCCGAAGCGGACAGGTCAACGGCACCGTGAGAATCGGCGACCTGACGCTGCACGTGAGACTGTTCGGAGGCCTCCGCGCTGTGCGCTGCACGCGAGGCTGGTTCCCGCTGCGAATTGTGCTGCGCCATTGATGGATCACTCTCTGCCACTTATTCTCCTTCGGGTTTGGTTGAATCGTCGCGCGTGACCTGCTCGATCACACGTTCAGCGCCGATGACGCGAGCTTTCTGATCGGATCCGGCCTGCGGCAGCTCAATCAAAACCGAGACCAGGTATTTTGCAGATGCCGATCCGATAACCTTGGGGTCTCCCTCGTTAATAGCCGCAGGGGAGCCGCCCAGCTGCATGGTGGATCTGGCAACCGTGCGCTGGTAGGTGTGCGTCATTGCGAACGATGCGGACACGAGGGCTGATCCGTTGTTCAAGACGAGTCCTGAGATCGGCAATCCCTCCGTCTGTGCGTGAGCCGTGACGGTACCGGCGGCCTGCACGGATTGTCCGAGCGATGCGATCTCGTCGAAGTGCGAGCGCGCATACTCGTCTTCTGCGAACATGTCGGATCCGGCGGTGCCAGAATTGAGCATTTCGACGTATTTTTCCACTGCTTCGCTGGGCGTCATGATGAAGCCGTCGGCATCGGCAGGTACGTATGCTGCACCCGTCTCCAGTGGGGCTGTCGTGAATTCTGAGCCGCCCAGAAGGCGCACCCAGTTCTCCAGTTCGTAATTGGAGCGCGCATCCTGCTGAGTGATGACGTAAACAATCGGCAGTTCCCCGTCCGAGCTTTGCTCGATGTCCAGGAACATTCGCGGCCACGTCGTTGAGTTGGTCGATGTCACCATTTCCCCGGTGAGACTCAGCTGCGGCACCGTGGTGTCCTTGGCTTTGGCGAGCACGAACTGTGCACCGCGCATGCGCAGAGCCGGGTCTTTGACGCGTCCGGACAGGGCTTCGGTCGTGCCCTCGTCACTGGCTTGGTCGAGTGCGGCCTGGATATGTCCGAGGATCGTGTTGATGCGGTTGGCATCCAGGTTGGCCGCACCGTTTGCGCCGGACGCTGGCTGTTCAGTGGCCGGTACTTCTATTTCTCCTGACGAGCAGGCGCTGACCATCGACAGTGATGCGAGCATCACCACGGCAGCGCAGATGCGGCGGCGTATCACTGTTCCTCCTTGGTCGATCCTGTTCCGTCACGATGCAGCCAGTTCGACATGATGGACGTCCATGCGCCCTTTTGGGAACGGCCAGTGTCCTGAGGTCGTTCGGCGTCAGCTTGTGTATCGTCGCCCCGTGGATCGTCGCCGTCCTGTGAACGGTCGGTTCGGCTCGCGTGTCCAGTGCCGCTCACATGGTCGGCTTCGTTTTCCGCACGGTCGCCGTCTGTCTGACGTACGAGGGTGTCGCCGCTGTCTGCTTGGTGCGCCGACGGGACGATCGGGATGAGGCCAGTGTTGAATTCGTGGCCATCGATATTCACCGATTCTTCGCCTCGGGAGCGCGCTTCGCGTAATGCGCGTCGCGTCGGGAAGACCATCGGTACACGAGCCACGGACATGTCAATGACACCCGAATCGGTGGGGGCCGAATGTTCGACTGGTTCGGCTGGCTTTGCAGTCTCAGCCGGCTCAGCAAGCTCAGCCGGTTCTACAGCTTCCTCCGACTCAGCGGGTTCGGCAGCCTGTTTCTGTTCGACGAGGTCTTCAGCTTCGCCGTTCATGGCCGGCTCGACAGGTTCAGCGGATTCAGCAAGTTCTTCCGGCTCTTCCGCTGCTTCGTACTGGTTCGCCTCTTCGGAGCGTTTCACCTCTTCACAGTGATCGTGTTCTTGCCGGTGGGCTTGCTCCTCAGGCAAGCCGTCAGCTTCATCTGTCAGGTCGGCTACCGGGACCGGCTCGCTGACATCAAGCGACTCAGCCTTGTCTGCTTCATGGGTACCGTCCTCAGCTTGCGACACGTCACCCTCATCGTCTGCCTCGTCAGAGGCTTCCTCGGCGTCTGGCATCTGGGAGATGTCGATCGGGGCGGTGTCGGTGGTATCAGCCTGGTCACGAGACTTCAGCTCGTCGGCACGTGCCGCGCGGCGACGCTGGTTGCGCCAGATGATGACCGCCATGACTGCGGCGATCAGTGCCAGGACAATGGTCAAAAGCCACACGGCGATCGCTGCGATATTGGTGCGCTCAACCGGCCAAGTCAACGTCAATGTCGGGGCTTTCGAACCGTCTGTCGTGGCCAGTACGGACACCGTGTCAGGAACGGCTTTCAGTGTGAGCGACGCGCTCCCCTGGCCGGCTGCCTGATCCAACCACATGTCATTATCCAACGGGTTCGCAATCGAGGCCCCCGACTGAGCTTCTTCCTTGGCAGTCTGGGCTTCGGACTGTGCCTGGCCATCGGCCGTTGACTGAGGAGCAGCTGCGGATTGCTCGCCATCAGCCACATCCGACGATTGCGCCTGATTCGCATCCGTTTCCGCATGGTCGGTTACTTTCAGCTGTGTCATACCAGCTTCCAGGCCCACAACTTCGGTATAAGCCTCGTCACCGAGCCACCCGATCACATCAGGAGTGGATCCAACCACGACACTGACGGGCGTCGACGCATCGGCAGCTTCGACGGTCACTGTCACGTCTTCTGCTTTCAAAGGGAGCACACGCGCACGCGTCATCACATAGGGCTGATCTGGGTCAGCCTTGGCCTCAATGTGCTGTCCAGGTGCCCAAACGGTCAGTGTCAAAATGCCGATGATGCCAGCAACAAGAGCCACTGCTGCAAGGGCTAAAGCGCTGGCGTAACGTCTGATACCACTCACAGTGTCCGCTCCTCCGCAAAAATTCCTCGTATGTCATTCACAATACAGTGCCCGTTGATGTGAGCGCAGAACCGATGGTAATAATCCATCATATCGCAGAGTCGAAAAGGGCAGTGCCTGACGGGCTCACGAGACAGGCCCAACAAGTCAGGCTCAGAGGGGCCGAAGCCGGTGCTCCCAGCAATGCCGGTGCCAATGGCGTCTGGCTTCCACCCCCTGATCCCATCCAAAGGGTGCTTCTTCGGGCCACGCGACCACATGAGGTGTGCCAGGAGCAATCGGATGGACACAACCAGGACACGTGTACGTCTTCTGCGATCCCGACACGTACGACACCTGATAGTGCAGCCCACCAGGCCCCTCGGCACTAAGCGGCATGGAGGCCAGACGACTCATATCGAGGCGCGGATGTTCGCCGCCCCAAGGTCGTTTTCGTGACCGTCTGCCCCGCCCCATGTCGTGATCGCTCCTCTGGCCGCCTACGTCGTCTTGCCGCTCTTACTTATTCCTATCGCACACGACACCCGCGCGCCACACGCGCAAGGGGTGCAGCTCAGAATCCAGACAGACCACGTCAGCACGCTTGCCGACTTCGAGTGCCCCCACCGTCTCATCGCCAAGGATTCTGGCACCTTGAGCAGATGCCATAAATACCGCATCGACCAGCGGAATTCCAGCGCCTACTGCGACGCGCACGCAATCGAGCAGGTGAGCTGTTCCACCGGCGATCGCTCCGCCATCAGTCAGACGAGCAATCCCATCAGTTACCGTCACAGCCTGAGGCCCAAGCTGGTAGCTGCCATCCGCCATTCCGGCAGCAGCCATCGCATCAGTGATGAAGACGCAGCGCGACCGTCCGAGAACCTCGTACACACAGCGCACCAGCGTGGGATTGACATGCACACCATCACAGATCATCTCCACGACCGCATCACCTCGCGCACCCGCTGCAAGGAACTCTGCAATGGAACCGGGATCGCGGTGGTGCATCGGCTTCATGCCGTTAAACAGGTGCGTCACCGTCGCCAGGGGACGTGTATGGTCCGGGTCTTTCAGCTGATCAGCGTAGCGTCCTCGGGCGTCCTCAAAGACGGCTCGAACGTCGTCCGGCTCTGCATCCGTATGCCCCCACGATGGCAGAGCACCCCCCTCGCGCAGTACTTCAGCCACTGAACCCTCACCGCTGGCGTGCGGTTTCTCCGGCGCCACGGTCATGGTCACCGCGTGCCCGCCAGCCACGTCCAGCAGTTCAGCTGTCAGCACGGGATCCGGGTCGCAGATGAACTGTGGGTCCTGCGCGCCACAGCGCTCATGAGACACGAACGGACCTTCAAAGTGGATTCCAGCCAGCTCCCCTCGATCGGCCAGCGTGGCGAGCATGGCAGCACGTTCCTTGAGGGTCTGCGCGTCAGCAGTCACCAGCGATGCAACAAGGGAGGTCGTCCCGTGAGCGCGGTGCTCGGTAACAGCCGTCATCGCTTGCTCGGGGGTCTGCGCGTTCGGGAACGATTCGCCACCACCGCCGTGGCAGTGCACGTCGACGAGGCCAGGGATAATGATGTCATCGCTCGGCTTCAGATCATTGAGTTGTTCACGAATTGACGAGGGGGCCTCCTGCGCCGCCGCATCACCGACCCAGATAATGGTGTCGCGGTCCCACGCCACTGCCCCATCGTCGATCACCGTATCCGGTGTGACGACCCGTCCTCGAAGAGCAACGAGTGAAGTGGATTGATCAGTCTGATCCGTCATGGTCTCTCTTTTCCTAGAACAGGCGAGATTCTGCGTCATCGACGCCTCGCATTGCGTCGTAGTCGAGTACGACTACTTGGATTCCTCTGTCTTCTGCCAGTGTGCGTGCCTGCCGCGTGACCTCCTGAGCAGCGAAAATGCCGCGAATGTCAGAAAGCAGGGGATCTCTGGCCAGTAGCGACAGGTAGCGAGTGAGCTGTTCCACTCCGTCGACGCCACCGCGTCGCTTCACCTCGATAGCGATGGGAACATTGTGTTCGTCGCGCACCAGCAGATCCACCGGCCCGATTGGCGTGGGATATTCTCTGCGAACCAGCGAGTATCCCGTTCCCAGGATCAAGGGCACCTGTTCAGCCAGCAGAGCCTGCAGGTGGGCTTCCACGCCGTCCTTAATGAGGCCCGGATCCACGCCGAGGTCCTCGTTGACGTCGTGGAGAACGTCGAAAATACGGATGAGCAGCTGGTCGTCAGACTTGGCGGCCTGAACAGTCCACACCTCGCTCACGCCTAGATCCGTTTCATCGGTGCTGGGCTCATCGATGCGCATATGGCACGAGGCGCTCATCCAGTTCAGCGGCTTATAGGAGCCGCCATCGGAGTGAACCAGGACCGAGCCGTCTGCCTTCAGCATGATGACGCGCGGGGCTTTGTCCAGGTGCGCGGTTAGCCGGCCTGAATAATCAACTGAACATGTTGCTACTACGATACGCACGAAAGCGTGCCTGCCTTTTTGCTCGTTTTAGTCGATGGACGATTGCGAGGAACGCGGAGGGCCAGATTCTGCCCATGACACCAGGCCGTTGTAACTGGATGCGGCCATCGCCACCTGCCAGCGATCATCACCGGAGACCAGATGCACTTCGATCATGGTTCCGTCAACAGAGCGAGTGTCGGGCGCTGAGACTTCAAGGGTACGTCGAGGCATTGAGAAAACCGGCCGCATGGAAAACCCCACCAGGCGGTACCAGGTGAGGGTTTCGACTCCGTAATGGGCGACTCCGGCTGTCCAGCCGGACTGAGAGTCTCGGCGCGCCCAGCATCTAAACGATCCCAGGTAGGTGTCCAGCCGGCGGGCACGCACATTGATATAGCCGACGATCAGCATAGCGATGACGGCGAGTATGACGATGAGCCACAGCGCCCACACCAACGCAGTGTTCATGATGCTGTAGCTCCTTCCATGCAGTAATATCGCCTACGTCCGTGATGAATGCTCATCACGGACGTAGTTCTCAGTGTTCTCAGGACTCCATGCCTTCTGCAACAACGGTGACAACGTCAGAATCCACGGAGACGAATCCGCCGGCTACCGGAAATGTCTTCGTGTCGTCGCCAATGGTGAGAATGACGGGACCTTCTTTCAATCTAGCCAACAATGGTTGACGATGAGGCAAAATGCCCAGCGAGCCGTCTTCGACTGGGACCTGCACATACTGCGCAGCTCCCTGCCAGGACAGGCCTCGCTTCGTCACGATTTTGACGCTCAGCGCCCCTGTCTCGGCCATCAGGATTCTGCCTCAAGTTCGTGCCACTTGCGCTCCAGATCCTCAATGCCGCCGATATTGAAGAATGCCTGCTCAGGAACCTTGTCGTAGTAGCCCTCGGCAATGCGCTTGAAGGCTTCGATGGTTTCTGACAGCGGAACGGTGGAGCCTGGCTGGCCGGTGAACTTTTCAGCCATATAGATGTTCTGTGACAGGAACTGTTCGATTCGACGTGCACGCGCAACCGTGACCTTGTCTTCCTCGGACAATTCGTCGACACCCAGAATGGCGATGATGTCCTGCAGCTCCTTGTTCTTCTGCAAGATGGCCTTGACGTGGATTGCCACATCGTAGTGTTCCTGGCCGATCGCAGCCGGGTCAAGCAGACGGCTGGTCGATGACAGCGGGTCAACCGCCGGGTACAGACCCTTCGACGCGATCTCACGGGACAGTTCCGTGGTCGCATCCAGGTGCGCGAACGTGGTAGCCGGCGCGGGGTCCGTGTAGTCATCGGCTGGCACGTAGATGGCCTGCAGCGAGGTAATGGAGTGACCACCGGCAGAGGTGATGCGCTCTTGAAGCTGGCCCATCTCGTCCGCCAGATTCGGCTGGTAACCCACGGCCGAGGGCATACGGCCCAGCAGGGTGGACACCTCGGAACCTGCCTGAGTGAAACGGAAGATGTTGTCGATGAACAGCAGCACGTCCTGGTTTTGTACATCGCGGAAGTATTCCGCCATCGTCAGGCCGGTCAGCGCGATACGCAACCTGGTCCCCGGCGGCTCGTCCATCTGGCCAAAGACCAGTGCGGTCTTGTCGAAGACGCCTGCATCAGCCATTTCGTGAATCAGGTCGTTGCCTTCACGGGTACGTTCGCCCACACCGGCGAACACGGACACGCCGCCGTGATCCTGAGCAACACGCTGAATCATTTCCTGAATCAGCACGGTCTTGCCCACGCCTGCGCCGCCGAACAGGCCGATCTTGCCGCCCTGCACATAGGGGGTAAGCAGGTCGATCACCTTGATGCCCGTTTCGAACATCTTGGTGCGTGGCTCAAGCTGATCGAATGCAGGTGGTTGACGGTGAATAGGCCAGCGCTCTGTGATTTCGAGCTGTTCGCCATCTTTGAGGTTGAGCGGTTCACCGATCACGTTGAAGACGTGTCCCTTGGTGACGTCACCGACCGGGACAGTGATGGGGCCGCCGGTGTCGCGCACGCGGGCACCGCGCACCAGGCCGTCAGTCGGCTTGAGTGCGATTGTGCGAACCAGGTTGTCACCCAAGTGCTGTGCGACTTCCAGCGTCATGACGAATGATTCGGATCCTTCGCCCTGGTCAGGCAGCTCCACATCCACCTGCAGTGCGTTGTAGAGGGCCGGGATCCGGTCAGGCGGAAACTCGACGTCGACAACGGGGCCGACGACGCGGGCAACTCGGCCTTCGCCGGTTTCTGGTGATTCTGTCATGGTCATCTTCTCCATCATGTGGGCTCAGCCGTTAGCCAAGGCGTCGGCCCCGCCCACGATCTCACTAATTTCCTGCGTGATCTCCGCCTGGCGGGCCGAATTCGCCAAACGCGTGTACTTCGTAATCAATTCTTCAGCGTTGTCGGTTGCCGTGTGCATCGCTCGCTGACGCGACGCCAGTTCCGATGCGGCGGCTTGAAGCAGAACGTTGCGGATGCGGCTTTCCACATAAAGAGGCAGCAAAGCATCGAGGACGTCGCGCGCAGACGGGATGAATTCGTATTCAGGGAAAAGCAGTGATCCGTCGTCCTTTACCGGATCGACTTCATTTGTCTCGCCTTCACCATAGGCATCCACGACAGTCAGCGGCAGCATCTGCCTGACCTGAGGAATCTGACTCATCATGTTCCGGAATCGCGTGTAGACCAGGTGAACCTCGGACACGCCGGTCATCCTGTCCTCATCCAGGAACCGCTTCAGCAGTTCCTCGGCGATGCTGTGCGTCATCTCCAGGCTGGGTTCGTCCGATTCACCTTCCCACGAACGCTCGATCTCAGCGCCACGGAAGCTGAAGTAATTCTTGGCGCGACGCCCGCAGGTATACAGGATCGGGGTCTTCCCTTCTTCGCGCAGCGTGGTGATAAGGTGCTCTGTTTCACGCAGAATTGTCGCTGAATAGGCACCCGCCATGCCTCGGTCAGAAGCGACCACCAGCACGGCCACGCGAGGCGTGTCGTTTCGCACGTCGGTCAGCGGGTGCCCCATATCCGTGTGGATGGCAACTGAGGCCACAGCCTGCGTGATCGCCTGCTCGTAGGGTCCCACTTCGGTCGCATCGCGACGCGCCGCGCCGATCCTGGAGGCTGCAATCATCTCCATGGCGCGGAAGACCTTGCTCAGCGTTTGCGTAGACGCAATGCGCTGCTTGTAGATCCTCTGCTGACCAGCCATCGATCAGGCCTTCTTCTCACGGCGACGACGGATAATCTCTTCACGTGAATGTTCAGCTTCAACCTCGCCGTCCTCCAGGTTCTCACCTGGCTGAGCGCTCAGCCACTGCTGCGTGAACTTCTCTGCGGCCTCACGCAGAGCATTCTCCGTGTCATCATCCAGCACGCCAGTCTCGCGGATCGTGGTCAGCACGTCGGAGTGTGAGCGCAGGTAGTCCAGAAGCTGATGCTCATAGGAACTCACGTCAGACACGTCCAGCTCGTCGAGGTAGCCGTGCGTACCCACCCAGATCGATGCGACCTGTTCTTCCACGGGGTACGGCGTGGACTGCGGCTGCTTGAGCAGTTCCATCAGACGCTCACCACGAGTCAACTGCGAACGGGTCGTGGCGTCAAGGTCGGAAGCGAACATTGCGAACGCCGCCATCGAACGGTACTGGGCCAGCGTCAGTTTCAGCGTGCCCGCCACTTTCTTCATGGCCTTGATCTGAGCGTCGCCACCCACGCGGGACACCGAGATACCGACGTCGACTGCAGGGCGCTGGTTCGAGTTGAACAGATTCGACTGCAGGAAGATCTGGCCGTCGGTGATTGAAATGACGTTGGTCGGAATGTAGGCCGATACGTCGTTCGCTTTCGTTTCGATGATGGGAAGACCCGTCATCGATCCGCCGCCCAGTTCATCGGAGAGTTTGGCGCAACGTTCGAGCAGACGTGAATGCAGGTAGAACACGTCGCCGGGGTATGCTTCACGCCCCGGTGGGCGACGCAGCAGAAGGGACACGGCTCGGTAGGCCTCGGCCTGCTTGGACAGGTCATCGAACACGATGAGGACGTGCTTACCCTCGTACATCCAGTGCTGTCCGATAGCGGATCCGGTGTAGGGCGCAAGGTACTTAAAGCCTGCGGGGTCGGATGCCGGTGAGGCAATGATGGTGGTGTAGTCCATCGCCCCGTTTTCTTCCAGTGTGGAGCGCACCGATGCGATCGTCGAACCCTTCTGGCCAACCGCCACGTAGATGCAGCGCACCTGCTTGCTCGGATCGCCCGACAGCCAGTTATCACGCTGGTTCATGATCGTGTCGATCGCGATGGTGGTCTTACCTGTCTGACGGTCACCGATGATCAGCTGACGCTGGCCACGTCCGATCGGAATCATCGAGTCGATAGCTTTCAGACCGGTCTGGAGCGGCTCGTGGACCGAACGACGCATCATCACGCCGGGTGCCTGAAGTTCGAGGGCGCGTCGACCCGTCAGATCCTGGATCTCGCCCAGACCGTCGATCGGATTGCCGAGGGGGTCAACGGTGCGCCCCAGGTATCCGTCACCAACCGGCACAGACAGAACGTCACCTGTGCGGTGAACCGGCTGGCCTTCTTCAATGCCGCTGAAATCACCCAGCAGAACGGCACCAATTTCGCGCACGTCGAGGTTCATGGCCACGCCAAGCGTGCCGTCTTCAAAGCGAAGAAGCTCGTTTGCCATTGCACCGGGCAGGCCTTCCACGCGGGCAATGCCGTCGGCCGTTTCGGTGACGTGTCCGACTTCTTCGACTGCCGCTTGAGTGGGCTTGTAGGAGTCCACAAAAGAATCGAGAGCCGAGCGGATCTCTTCGGAGCTAATCGAGAGTTCAGCCATTGAGCGTTTCCTTTGTCTGTGTATTGTGGTGCGCCTTCATCTATCAGTGCGCGAGGGATTGGTGCAACTGTCGTAGTCGCGTTGCTATCGATGAATCTATGACGAGGTCGCCGGAGATGATTCGGAATCCTCCGATCAGGGAGGGATCGTATGTCATGTCGATGCTGACCGTTTCGCCCAGTTTCTCGTTGAGCATCGTCTGGAGGCGATGCATCTGAGTATCTGTCAACGGGCCGGCACTGATGACGGACACCAGGTTTTCATCTTTCAGGGACGCTGCGTCCTGCGCGATATGGCGCAGATGCGACATCAGCTGTCCTTTGTTGAGCCGTCCGACCTGGCGGCGCACAATCCGCAGAGTCCATGCGCTGACGTGAGGTCCGAAAATCTTTTCCGCCAGAGCTGCCCGATCGTCAGATGATCCACGCCCCAGCACCGACAGCTGCGTGCGCAGCTCCCGGTTGGACAGGAGGACCTGGTGAATGTCGGACAATTCGGAAAGAACCCGGTCCAAGCCGTCATGAGACTTCGCGTCACGCAGAAGAGCGTGAATACCCACCTGCTCCAGACCCTCGATAATGTCACTGGACGATGACCACTCGCCCTCAACGAGAGTGTGAATCACCTCGAGCGTCTGAGAGGTGACCGTGGCGGCGAACAAGTCGTCAGCCAGACGCACCTTGTCCTCACGAGCGCGCGCCGGATCGGTCAATGAGCGACCCAAGCGTGAATCGTCCCTGACCATATCTGCGATAGCGAAGAGCTCTTCCGCCACACGCAGTCCCTGGTCAGTTTCAGAGAACGTGGGCGACAAGATGCGCGACACAACTGACTGTGCGGCATCGACACTCATGCGGCTTGATCTGCGCATTATGCGTTCGTTCCTTGCGGCTGTGCGGAGGTCGACGCAGGCGTGCTCAACGACATGTCATCAAGGTCATCGAGGAAGCGGTCCATCACCCGATGTGACAGATCCTGATCCCTGAGCTGCTCAGAGACGATGCGTTCGGCCAGCTGGGTTGCCAGCTCACCAATGTCCGAGCGCAGCGAAACCACTGCTGACTGGCGTTCAGCCTGAATCTGGCGCTGAGCGTTCTCCTGAATGCGGGCGGCTTCTTCCTGGGCGGATTCGCGAGCCTGAGACTTGATGCGTTTCGCGTCAGCATTTGCCTGCTCGCGAATGGAATGAGCCTCAACGTTGGCCTGCGCCAACGCCTCTTCGCGTTCGCGTTCAGCAAGTGCACGGTCTTCACGTGCCTGTTCAGCAGCATGCAGACCGGCCTCGATGCGCTCCTCGCGCTCATCCATCATCGCGTAGATGCGGGGAAGAGCGAACTTGCCGATGACAAGCCAGATTCCCAGCAAAATGATGGCAGACAGAAAGACTTCGGCCACTGGTGGGACGAGGACGCTCGTCCCAGCCGCCGCATCTCCTGCTTCTTGCATTGGCAACATGAATATCACTGAACGACGAAGGGCATTGCGAAGCCGATCAAGGCGAGGGCTTCGACAAGTGCGGCACCGATGATCATGTTGGTGAACAGACGGCCGGCAACCTCAGGCTGACGGGCGGTTGCTTCCTGGGTCTTGCCCACCAGCATGCCAATACCCAAACCAGGTCCGAGGGTTGCAATTCCGTAGCCGATGTAGGCGATTGTTCCGGTCATGGATTCTTCCTTTTCTGTGTGTGTGCCAAGCGGCTGTGTATTTGACTAATGGGATTCCACCGACAACTTGATGTAGACAGCAGTCAGCGTGGCAAAAATGTAGGCCTGCAGGAAGGCGACGAAGATCTCGAAAAGCGTCATTGCAATGGCTGCCGCGAATGTGGCGACCGCCAGAGCCTTGAGCGAGCCTGCCGCCGCCAGCAGGGCTGACGTCCCGAAGAACGTCAATGCGAGCAACAGGTGTCCCGACATCATGTTGCACAGGAGTCGGACCGCCAGCGTTGCAGGGCGGACAATGAATGTTGAGAAAAACTCGATGGGAGTGATCAGCAGGTAAACCGGCTTAGGGAGTCCCTTCGGCAAGAGCTGCTCAGCAAAGAACGTGCCGACACCGCGGGTACGGATACCCGCCCAGATGAACGACACGTAGGAGAAGATTGCGAACACCAGCGGCACAGCGATTACCGACGAGGCGGCAATGTTGATACCGGGAACGATGCCGGTGATGTTCATTGCGATCACGCCGAAGAAAAAGACGCCGATCAGTGGCGCGTACTGTCGCCCTCGCTTCTCCCCCAACATCGGGATGGAGATCGAATCGCGGATAAACAGGGCGCATGCTTCAATCAGTTGCTGGAAGCGAGTGGGGACGATCTTCGCCCTCATTGCGCCCGCAACAAACAGAGCACAGATCAGCACCGCAGCAATGATGCGTGCCAGTGTCAGGCGGTTGACCACCGTACCGTGTTCAGGTCCGAACAGCGATGGCGGGAAGAAATCTGTCACACCGGGACTGTGGGGATGGCTGCGCAGCGCAGGAATAGCTGTCAGAGCTATCAGAAGAACCAGACCTGCCGTGACAATCCAGTACCAGAGCGGAAGGTTACGTCGCCTGGGCTCAGCGGAGCGTGACGTGACCTGTGTGGACACCTGGGTCGTTGACATCGCCGAGGACGGCCTCCTTTCGATCCGCATGCACTGCGCTACAGGCTAGCCGACACGTGGTGTCACGAGCGTTGCAGCGTCCCTACTCTAACAGGGTTCAGACCCTCTTTAGTGCCAAAACTACCTGATACGCGGGACAAACGTCACATTGAGGTGTCAGCACCCGGATCGTGCTCACCTAACCGCGTGCGGGAGTAGTCGCGAGTTTGCGCCACTTGACCGGATTGCGTCGCAGCTGGGACCACCGTGGGGGTGCGCGTACGCATCAAAATCACGAGTTCAATCACCATCAATGAGAGGATTGTCACGATTACCGTCATCGCGACAACGCGGTGATTGAGCCCCAGGGGGCGCGATGCCAAGAGCGCGACCGCCACTGCCACAAGCTTGAGCAAATATCCCCCGCCGATCCACGCCAGGAACAGATTCGGTCCCTGCGCGACCATGCGCGGCAGTGCAACGAATTCGGCGGCGCACAGGACTGCCACAACCAGGATGCTGACCAGCGCGGTCGCCCAGCCGACCGTTGACATCAACGCCCAGCACACCAGGATCCCGCCTGTCATCACGACGCCTGCAAGCACTATGAACCGGCGCAGCGCTGTCATGGCGTGATTCATCGCTGGCTGAGTAGCTGCGCGGGTGGGCGTGTGGTCATTGTCGAGTGACATGGCTACCTTTCGGATCTCGGGTCGGGCGCATCTGCCTCGGACTGTGGCGGGCGTGCGCGCGCTGATATCTTCCACGGGAATTCAGATGCGGTCAGGATCGTGGCCAGGACAATCAGCGGCACAAAAATCATCACTGTCCGGTTCCATTCAACCAGCAGCAAGGACAATGCGGCAGTCGAAATGATCGCCGTCCATAAATACAAAATCATGACAACGGCGCGATGGGAACGTCCTCGTGCCAATAGGCGATCGTGGAAGTGGGAGCGGTCGGCGTGGAATGGGCTCTTCCCACGCATCATGCGTCGAACTGCCGTCACCATCAGATCTCCGATGGGGACGACGATCACAGCCAGGGGCAAAATAATCGGCATGAGACCGGCGATGATCTGGCTTCGCTCCAGCACGTTGGGGTCGATCTGACCGGTGACGATGACACCGGAGGCAGCCAGAATCAATCCCAGCGTCTCAGCTCCCCCGCCCATCATGATGGACGAGGGGTGATAGTTGTACCACAAGAACCCGGCGCAGATCCCGACCAGTGCAATCACGATCAGTGACGCGGTTGTCGCATATGACTGTGCACCAAGCTGGCGTGACAGCAGGTAGGAATACCCGAAGAACACGGCCGCACCAATCCCCACGACTCCGGCCGCCAGACCGTCCAGACCGTCAATGAAGTTCACGGCGTTGATGATGCCGACCATGACGAACACGGTGGCAATCAGCGACAACCGTGACGACCCGATCGTGATGCCGAAGATGGGAAATGAAACGAGTTGAACACCCTGGAGTGCCATGAGACCGGCGATCAGGATCTGTCCGGTCAGTTTGGTCAGCCAGTCCAGCTCCAGCAGGTCATCGAGCACGCCCAGCACGCACATGGCTGCAGCACCTGCCATCACTGCCCACGGGATGCTGGTCGAATACACGGGCGCCATGTACGGGATTCGTGAGCCGATCAGCAAAGTGATGAGCAGACCGACGGTCATGGCGATGCCACCCAGTCGCGGTATCGGTGTGACCTGAATATCGCGTTCACGCAGCTTCGGCACAATCCCCCACCGCAGACACGCCCATCGCACCAGCGGCGTCATAATCGCGGTGACACCACTGGCTATGAGCATGAGCAGCAGGTAGACCTTCATCGGTGGCGGCCTCTACTTGTCCTCAGGACTTTTAAAAGTGCAGCCCGCTGTATCTTCCAGGTCGCGCGGGTCGATGACGCCCAGGCGGATCAGTGTGGGCTGCTCCGTGGCCATATTGATGATCGTCGAGGGAGTCGCCCCCGCCGTTGGACCACCGTCAATATACAGGTCGACGTGATCCTCGAACGAGGCAGCGGCCGCCTCAACACTGGTGGCGGGAGGCTCGCCCGTCAGATTCGCTGATGTGACGGCCATTGGACCGCATTCGCGCAAAATCGACAGCGCCACCTCACTATCAGGCATGCGCAGTGCGATCGTGCCGCCCGTGTCGCCCAGATCCCAGCCCAGGTCGGGGTGGGCGCGGACGATCAGCGTCAAGCCTCCAGGCCAGAACCGTCGCGCCAGTAAACGCGTGCTCTCACTGATGTCAGTGCCAAGCACGTCCAGCGCTTCATTATCTGCGACCAGAACCGGCGGTGGTTTGGAGCGTCCTCGCCCCTTGGCGTGTTGAACAGCTTCGACGGCGGCAGGGTCGTGTGCGGTTGCGCCGATCCCGTAGACCGTGTCGGTCGGCATGACGATGAGGCCACCACGGTTGACACACGTGCGGATGCGCTGCAGATCCTGCGCTGAGATGCCATGTGAACAGTGAAGAATAGTCGAATGTGCCACGCGGCTATTGTTCCACGACGGGGGCGGTTGCGATAACCATGCGGGGCCGTCCCGTCAAATCCGGTGCCGTATGCACATTCGTGAAGCCCTGAGCTGTAGCGTATGCCACCAGATCCTCTGCCTGAGATTCGGCGTGCTCCATAACGAGTGTGCCGCCCGGAGCCAGCAGGGCGCGCGCCCGGGTCATGATGCCACGTGGGATCACCAGCCCATCTTCTCCCCCGCCATACAAGGCACGCGGCGGGTCCAGTTGCGCTTCGCGTTGCGTAGGGTGGGCGCTGCCGGGAACATACGGCGGGTTCGACACGACAACGTCGGCCCTCCCCTCGTATTCGACGAGGGCGGATAATGCATCGGCGCGTACCAGATGAACGCGCACCGGCTCGATGTCAGCGATATTGCGAGCGGCAAGCTGACAGGCAGCCTCGTCAATCTCCACGGCAAGAACGCGCGAGGCGGGTACCTCGGTGGCAACCGCAAGTGCGATGGCTCCCGACCCTGTACACAGGTCCACCACCACAGGCTCATCCGCACTGCAGGTTCGCGCCGCGTCAATGGCGTGCTGCGCGACCATTTCGGTTTCGGGTCGAACAACGAATACGCCGGGCTCTGCGCGCAGGGTGAGCATCCGAAAATACATGCGACCTGTGATGTGCTGCAGAGGAATGCTGGTGCGCCTCGATGCGATGGCGCAGCGGTAGCGTTCTGCTGCGCGCGCGCCCACCTGGTCCGGGGCGCTCACGAGGCTGTCACAGCCCAGTACCCATTCCAGCAGCTCACGGGCATCCTGGTCGGCGTGTGCTCCCTCCAGGTTGACTGCTTGAAGGGCGCGTCTGCCCCACGCGAACAATTCGCGTGGCGTATAGGTTGCTGAACGCGGCAGCACCAGCTGCTCGTTCAGTGCCCTATTCATCGCCCGCTTTGCCCAGGCGCGCTGCCTCGTCAGCGTCGATCGCTGACTGGATGACAGGATCCAGGGAGCCGGACAACACCTGGTCAAGGTTGTAGGCCTTGAAACCGGTGCGATGGTCAGAGATGCGGTTTTCCGGGAAATTGTAGGTGCGGATGCGCTCCGAGCGGTCAACGGTGCGTACCTGAGACAGGCGCTGTGCGCTGGCTTCAGCCTCACGCTTGGCCCTGGCTTCAGCAGCAAGTCTGGATGCCAGCACGCGCATAGCTGCGATACGGTTTTGCAGCTGCGATTTCTCATTTTGCATCGACACGACGATGCCGGTCGGAATGTGAGTGATGCGCACAGCCGAGTCCGTCGTGTTCACTGACTGTCCGCCAGGCCCTGACGAACGGTAGACGTCGATGCGCAGATCGTTCTGGTCGATTTCAACTTCGTCATCTTCTTCAACTTCCGGCATGACGAATACGCCGGCAGCAGAGGTGTGGATTCGTCCCTGCGATTCGGTGACAGGAATGCGTTGGACGCGGTGAACGCCACCCTCGTACTTGAGATGAGCCCACACGCCTTCTTCCGGGCTGGGTGTGCCTTTGGCGCGGATCGCCATCGTGATGTCCTTGAAGCCGCCCAGCTCGGTGGGCGTGGAGGACAGTTCGGTGACCGACCATCCCTTCGTGGTGGCGTAGCGCTCGTACATACGTGCCAGGTCTGCTGCGAACAGGGCGGATTCTTCGCCGCCTTCACCGCTCTTGACTTCCAGGATCACATCGAGCGCGTCGTCAGGGTCGCGCGGCGTCAGAATATCGACGAGGGCATCGTGCGCCTGGCGGGTCTGTTCCTCCAGGCTTGTCACCTCATCCGCGAATGAGGGATCCTCCTCAGCGAGTTCGCGAGCTGCTTCCATATCATCAGTGGCTGCGCAGTAGCGCTGGTAAGCCTCGGCAACACGGTTCAGTTCGGCGTAGCGCCGCCCCACTTTACGAGCCTTTGCCTGATCGTTGTGCAGTGCAGGATCTGCCATTTGCTGCTCGACACTATGGTGCTCTTCGAGCAGTGCCTGCAGCGTCGGGAATTCATCTGCGTGTGATGCCGATGCCATGCGAGCTCCTCCGATTGTGGCGAAAAGATGTGCGATACAAAGACGCCGGTGCCCTGACGGGTCACCGGCGCTGAAGTCAAACGCTACTTGCTGCGTTTGCCGTAACGGGCTTCGAAGCGAGCCACGCGGCCACCAGTATCCATAATCTTCTGCTTACCCGTGTAGAACGGGTGGCACTGGGAGCACACGTCCACGCGCATCTGACCCGACGTAATCGTCGAGCGTGTTTCAAACGAGTTGCCGCATGTGCACGTCACCGTGGTGGGAACGTATTCGGGGTGGATACCCTTTTTCATGGTTTTCTCCTTACGGGATTCGAGGACGCCGGGTCCGCATGCGCAATCATCGACATCGCGCATTACGCGGTGAACCGGAACCGAGTTGCAATTGTGCCACTTTCCGGCCGATAGATCCAGATGATGTACCGGCGGTGCAGGTGAGATTACCCACCTGCACCGCCGGTGTGTGATCTAGTCAGCGTTCGGCGTGGTCTTCTGGATCAGCATGAGGAACTCAGCATTGGACTGGGTTTCCTTGAGTTTGTCCAGAACCACTTCCAGTGCCTGCTGTTGCTCAAGGGATCCGAGGACGCGGCGCAGCTTCCACATGATGCGCAGCTCTTCAGGCTTGAACAGGACTTCCTCGCGACGAGTGCCCGAGGCGTTGACATCGATGGCCGGGAAGATTCGACGATCTGCCAGCGCGCGCGACAGGCGCAGTTCCATGTTGCCGGTGCCCTTGAACTCTTCAAAGATGACTTCGTCCATCTTGGACCCGGTCTCCACCAGGGCAGAGGCCACGATGGTCAGTGAGCCGCCTTCCTTGAGGTTGCGGGCTGCGCCGAAGAACTTCTTGGGCGGGTACAGCGCGGAAGCGTCCACACCACCGGAGAGGATACGACCTGACGCCGGTGCCGCCAGGTTGTAGGCGCGTGACAGGCGCGTGAGTGAATCGAGCAGCACGACAACGTCCTGTCCCAGCTCGACCAGGCGCTTGGCTCGCTCAATGGCAAGTTCGGCAACCGTGGTGTGGTCGGAAGCGGGGCGGTCGAAGGTGGAGGCGATGACTTCACCCTTGACAATGGAGCGCATGTCGGTGACTTCTTCAGGACGCTCGTCAACCAGGACGACCATGAGGTGAACCTCAGGGTTATTGACCTCGATTGCCTTGGCGATCTGCTGGATAATCATCGTCTTACCGGCCTTCGGCGGGGAGACGATCAATCCTCGCTGTCCCTTGCCGATCGGTGCCACCAGGTCGATGACGCGAGGCGTTACGGCCTTCGGGGTGGTTTCCAGGCGCAGCTGCTCATTGGGGTACAGCGGCGTCAGTTTGCCGAATTCGCGGCGCTCGCCGGCTTCCTCGACAGACATTCCGTTAACGGTGTCCACCTTGACCAGTGCGTTGTACTTCTGGCGCTGGCGCTCGCCTTCGCGAGGCTGACGCACCGCACCGGAGACGGCATCGCCTGCGCGCAGGTTCCACCGGCGCACATTGCCCAAAGTGACGTACACATCGTTCGGGCCGGGCAGGTATCCCGAGGTACGAACAAAGGCGTGGTTTTCCTGAACGTCCAGGATGCCTGCGATAGGTGCCAGCACATCGTCTTCACGAATTTCCGGCTCATTGTCGCGACGTCGGTTGTTGCGCGAATTTCGCTCCGAACGATCTGAGCGGTCTCGGCGCTCGTCACGGTCTCGTCCGCGGCGGCGCGCATTGCGTTCTCTGCGACCGCGCCCACGGGAGTTGTTCGCGTTGTCGCCTTCAGGCAGTTCAATCTCATTGAGTTTGCGGTGAGCTGACTCGCTACCGGACTGCTCAGCGTCGGCCGAGTCATCATCACTGTGAACACCGGCGAGTTCAGCACGCACATCGAGGGCGGCCGCGCGATTCTCACGCGCCTCGTTGCTGCGGTCATACTGGTTGGAGCGTGAACGTCCGTGACCATTACCCTTGCGGGCCAGTGGCTTGCGTTCGCGGTGCTCGTCAGATGAGTCGCCCTCGTCGTGGCCGTCACCCTTGGGAGCCAGCGGCTTGCTCTGGAAGTCCGACCCAGGAAAGTCGAGTGAGAATTGACGCGGCTCGACAGCACCGGCAGTGGCGACGCGGCGACGTCCTCGTGACCGTGTCGGTGTCGAGGCCTGTTCGCCTGTCGATTCAGATTGGTGGCGTTCAGAGGCGTCAGCGGCAGGGCGTTTGTGCTCTGAGCGTGCTTGAGACAAATTGTTGCCGCGGCGGGCAGCTTCGATGGTGGAGACCAGATCGGCCTTGCGCATGGTCGAGACTCCGCGGAGCCCCATCTGCGCTGCAAGTGCCTTCAGCTCCGTCAGCTTCATGGCTGACAATGGCGCGTGATTCGATGCGCCATCAGTGTGATCGTTGCTCACTAATTGTTCCTCACTTGATCGCCCTATGCGGGCAGATGAAATCCGTTGAAAGATACACAAACGGAGGTGTACACGTCGAACAAGTCTTGTGACGAGTACCAGGATGGCCGACACAGCGGCTATGACTGTACAACACAGTCACCGCTGAAAAGTTTAACCACTTCTCCCCCCACTATGCCATCTTTCGCGTGGCAATGCGAGGATTGTTGAGCGGAAAATCACACATTGGGACGCTGCGGGCGATCTGTTCGGATTCCATCCCCGCTGACAGCCAGAGAGCGCACAGTCCAACCCGACCGCTGCGCGCTCGCACGCATGTCATCATCCACGTGGTTCAACGCCATGACAGTGGGTCCTGCGCCGGAGACCACTGCCGCCACGCCGGCTTCACGCAGCCAGTCAACCAGTGCCAGTGACGGCTCCATCACGGCGCGCCGGTATTCCTGGTGCAGATGGTCCTCAGTTGCGTCGAAAAGCCAGCGGCTGATATCCGCATCGTCCGAGCCGACAGTGCGCGCATTGTCGGACATGACGGCAACCAGCACAGCTGCACGTGAAATGTTGGCAACAGCATCGCGATAGGGCACGACGTCGGGCAGGACCTGACGCGCCTTCGACGTGGCGAGTGGGAAATCAGGAATAAACACGGTGGGCGTCATCGACGCGGGGGGCTCAAATCGCAGGGCCTGAGCGTCATCATCACCCATCCACGCCACTGTCATGCCGCCTTCGATTGCGGGGGCCACATTGTCCGGATGCCCTTCCATGTGCGTGGCGAGCTGCAGGATCGTGTGATCATCCAGCGCCTCAGCGTCGCGGATCAGCTCGCGCGCCAGGGCCAGTCCCGCCACGACGGCACTGGCCGATGAGCCTAATCCCCTGCTGTGCGGAATGACGTTATGGCAGTGCATTCTCACGCCTACCTGCGGCGCGCCCACATGATCCAAGCCCACTCGCATCGCACGCACGATCAGGTTGTCGTCGCCCTCGCTGACAGTGCCTGCCCCTTCGCCCTCGACAACAATGCTGGTCGGGCCGGCAGTGGCGTGAACGGACACGATGTCGCGCAGATCCAGTGCGATCCCGAGACAGTCAAAACCCGGCCCCAAATTGGCGCTGGTGGCCGGCACGCTGACACGAGCAAAATCCGCACGCAGTTGCACGATGGTCTCCCACACATTGATTAACAGTGAACGAGGGCGGCGCTCGCCGCCGTTCATGAGGCGATGAAACTTAGTCTAGACCGCACACGGCGCCGAATCGCCCACTAACGGCACAGCGATGCGCCTGCGTGCACCTCGGTAACGTCGGCTACTTCAACCCCAGCAGTTCAGCAACTTCGTGCGTGTCGGGTGCAACGACTTCGGCCTGCACACCCCCGTCAGGCAGAGCCGCGAGCGCCGTCTTCGTATCCTTCAGGCCATTGCCCGTCACCGTGCACACAATTCGTGCGTCGCGCGGAACGCGTCCGTCTTCAGCTGCACGGAGCAGCCCGGCCACGGATGCGGCAGATGCCGGCTCGACGAATACTCCGGCTTCGCCGGCGATGATCTGCTGGGCGCGCATGATTTCCTCGTCGGGAACAGCGGTGATGAGTCCCTTGGAATCGTCGCGCGCACGTGAGGCGAAATCCCACGACGCAGGGAATCCGATCCGGATGGCGGTCGCAATTGTTTCCGGGTTGTCGATGGGGTGTCCGGCAACAAATGGTGCCGCTCCGGCTGCCTGCACGCCCCACATCTGCGGTACGTGTGTGGCAACGGCTGGAAGGTTCCGGTAGGACTCTTCCATCGTGGTGACAGCTTTCTGGCCAGCGTATTCGTTGTAACCCATCCAGTAGGCGGAAATGTTCCCGGCGTTTCCCACGGGCAGTATGTGAATGTCGGGCGCATCGCCCAGCGCGTCAACGATTTCGAATGCGGCGGTCTTTTGCCCCTGTAGGCGGTAGGGGTTGACCGAGTTGACCAGTGCGACAGGGTAGATTTCCGTCAGCTTGCGCACGATGCGCAGCGCATCGTCGAAGTTTCCGTCGACCTGAACCAGGCGGGCACCATGCATGATGGCCTGGGCCAGCTTTCCTGCAGCGATTTTTCCGGCGGGCAGGATCACGACGCATTGCAGTCCGGCAGCCACAGCATAGGCTGCAGCCGAGGCTGACGTGTTGCCGGTGGAGGCGCAAGCGATCATCTGGGTGTCGGTGGCGGCGATTTTGGACACGGCCATTGTCATGCCGCGGTCCTTGAACGAGCCAGTCGGGTTGGCGCCTTCCACTTTCAGCCAGACGCGCGCTCCGACGCGCTTCGAAATGGCAGGAGCTTCTACCAGTGGTGTGCCACCTTCCAGCAGTGTTACAACCGGGTCGGATTCTTCCAGTGGGAGCCGCTCAGCGTATTCACGCAGCAATCCGCGCCATTGATGAGCCATGTGTTATTCACCTTCCATACGTAGGAGCGACGCCACGTCGATGACGGCGTCAGATTGACGGAGTGCTTCAGCTACTGCCAGCACGTCAGCCTCACGGGCACAGTGCGTGGCGATCACGATGGTGGTTTGCGCACCCGGTTCACCGTCACGCTGGTCGACCGAGTGGATGGATACGCCGTGACGGGCGAATACGGAGGCCACGTCAGCTAAAACACCCAGATCGTCATGAACATGCAGACGAAGCTGATAGCGGGTGCGTGTCATGCCCTGTTCAATGATCGGCAGATGCGCGTAGGTGGATTCGCGCGGAGCATGGCCACCGTGCACACGGTGGGACGCCCCGGCGACCAGGTCGGACAATACCGCTGAGGCGGTTGGCGCACCGCCTGCGCCTTGCCCGTAGAACATGAGCCGTCCGGCAGATTCGCCTTCGATGATGACGGCGTTGTACACGCCGTCGACAGTGGCCAGTGGGTGTCCTGTCGGCACGAGGGCCGGGTGGACGCGCGCGTTGATCACTTCATTGCCCAGATCGTCGAGGCAACGCTCAGCCACGGCGAGCAGTTTGATCACGTGATTGGTGCGCGCCGCTTCCATCATGTCGTCAGCGGTGATCTGCGAGATGCCTTCGACGCTGACATCGTTCATGGATACGCGTGAATGGAACGCCAGGGAGGCCAGCAGTGCGCACTTAGCGGCAGCGTCATACCCTTCGACATCAGCAGTGGGGTCAGCTTCCGCGTAGCCTCGTTTCTGCGCGTCGGCAAGGGCTTGTTCGTAGCTGGCGTGTGCGGTGAGCATGGAATCAAGGATGAAGTTCGTCGTGCCGTTGACGATGCCGACAATACGGCTGATCTTGTCACCTGCCAGCGATTCACGCAGACCGTAGACAACTGGGACGGCTCCAGCCACTGCCGCTTCGAAGTACAGGTCCGTATCCGCCTGGGCCGCAGCCTCGTACAGTTCCGGGCCGTGGGCGGCAAGCAGTGCCTTGTTGCCGGTCACGACCGTTGCCCCACCATTCAGGGCCCGCAGCACGTATTCACGTGCCGGTTCAATGCCGCCGATCAGTTCGATGACGATGTCTGCATGGTCGATCGCTTCTGCCGCATCCGTTGTCAGCAGTTCCGGATCGATGTCAACATCACGCGGAGCGTGCACATTTCGCACGACGACAGCTGAGATTTCCAGCTGCGCTCCGCATCGTTCGCTCAAGTCATCGCTTCGTTCGTGGATCAGTCGAATGACCTGCGAGCCGACGGTTCCCGCTCCTAGGATGGCGACTCGCACTGTGCGCGGCTGTTCCGACATCGTGCACCCCTTCATTGATCAGACGTTTCGATAGTGATCCTAACCAAGGCCACAGGCCCGATGCGACAGTGTCCAGTGTGCGGCACATGGATCCGCGTCGTTGATGCTCGCTCCTCGTCAATGGCGACCGTCACTGCGAGCGAGGGCTCCCTCGTGAGCGTCATCACGAGGTATATGGCAGCAAGATTGCGTACAGTAAAAGATGCGCCGCATGTATGTGGTGATTCGCAGATCGATCCTCGACGGTTAAGGAAAAAGACGCAATGAACGTCGCAGAACAACTCGTCAGCCAATTGGTGGAAGCTGGAGTACATCGGATCTATGGAATCGTGGGCGATTCGCTCAACCCAATTGTTGATGCGGTGCGCAAAACCGGAGGATCCGCCAGGGGCGGTATCGACTGGGTGCACGTGCGCCACGAGGAGTCGGCCGCGTTCGCCGCTGCCGCTGATGCTCAGGTGTCCGGAAAACTGGCAGTGTGTGCGGGTTCATGCGGCCCGGGAAACCTGCACCTGATCAACGGCCTCTTTGATGCGCAGCGTTCCGGCGCGCCTGTCCTGGCTATCGCCTCACACATTCCCAGCGTGCAGATCGGACAGTCTTACTTCCAGGAGACCCACCCCGACCGGCTTTTTGTGGAGTGCTCGTCGTACTGCGAAATGGTTTCCACCGCTCAACAGGCTCCGCGCGTCATGAACGCTGCGATCCGTCACGCGATTGGCACTCAGGGTGTCGCAGTGGTGACGATTCCCGGTGACGTGTCTGACCAGAAGGCGCAGGCTCCCACACCCCAGTTCGTTCCGGCTCGCCGTCCGATTCTGCACCCCAACCCCGATGATGTTGCTCAGCTTGCCACCATGCTCAACAAAGCCAAGAAGGTCGCGATTTTCGCGGGTATCGGTGTGGCGGGCGCACATGATGAGGTCATTGCACTGGCAGACGCACTGCAGGCACCAATCGGGCATACCCTGCGCGGGAAAGACTTCATTCAGTACGACAACCCCTTCGATGTCGGCATGACCGGCCTGCTGGGATACGGCGCAGCTGCAGAAGGCATGAACGATGCGGATGTCCTGCTGCTGCTTGGAACAGACTTCCCGTACAACCAGTTCCTGCCTGACACGCTGACCGTACAGGTCGACAACAGCCCCGAAAAACTCGGACGACGCACCGACGTGTCCCTGCCGATCTGCGCCGATGTCAAGGCATTGATTGACAGCCTCATGCCGCAGCTCAAGGGACGCCGCTCATCAGCATTCCTGAAGAAGCAGCTCAAGAAGCACGCCAAGATCATGAAGGCACCCGTCGGCTCCTATACGCGCAAGGTCGAGCACATCAAGCCGATTCACCCCGAATACGTCGCACACGTCCTGAACGAGATTGCCGCACGCGACGCGATCTTCACCGCCGACACCGGCATGTGCAACGTGTGGACAGCCCGCTACATCGATCCGCTGGGGTCGCGCCGACTGATCGGCTCCTTCCTGCACGGATCAATGGCGAATGCTCTGCCTCAGGCCATCGGCGCTCAGGAAGCATTCCCGGACCGCCAGGTGATCTCCATTTCAGGCGACGGCGGCCTGTCAATGCTGCTCGGCGAGCTGGTCACAGCCCGCATGCATGACCTGCCCATCACGGTCATCGTGTTCAATAACTCAACGCTGGGCATGGTCAAGCTGGAGATGCTCGTGGACGGAATGCCTGACTTCGGCACCGACGTGCACGACATGCACTATGCAGATGTCGCGTCCGCAATGGGATTCCAGGCTGAACGCGTGGACGATCCTCAGGATGTGCGCAATGCCTTGACGAGGGCGCTCAGCCATCGCGGTCCCTCCCTCGTCGAAGTCATCACCGATCCAAACGCGCTGAGCCTTCCACCTGAAATTACCGGCGAGCAGCTGTTCGGCTTTGCCACGGCCATGTCGAAGATCGTGTTGAACCGCGGTGCCGGCGAAGCAGTGTCAATGGCAACGTCAAATATGCGCAACATTCCACGCTTCTGATCCGGCGCGGACAGGACTCCCTCGTCGCTTACTGCATAATGCGACATTCGTCATGGGACTTTTGTCCCATTGCTCAGAATGCCGTCAGCATAACCACGCGCAGTGAGACGTAGTCCATAGGTCCTGATTCAGGATCCTCCTAGAAGGCCCAGCGCTTTCGAGAGACAATAAGGTCAGATGTCAAACAGACATACATTGGCTGGCCGCGAACCACGCCACCGAAACCCTTCAGATCGAAGGGACCGGAACCGGAGAAGAGGGATTATGACCACCCAGATGACCGCTCCAACATCCGTCAGCGAAGACCCGTGGGATGGGTTCGAGCGCGGTGCATGGACCGAGCACATCGACGTTCGTGATTTCATTCAGCGCAACTACACGCCATACGAGGGCGACGCCTCCTTCCTTTCTGGCCCTACAGACAAGACACTGCGCCTGTGGGACACACTGGAGAAGAATTACCTGTCCGAGGAGCGCAGGAAGCGCGTACTCGACGTTGACACGGATACACCGGCAGACGTTGACGCGTTCGGGCCCGGATACATCAGCGACGACGACAATGTGATCGTCGGCTTGCAGACCGACTCACCCCTCAAGCGCGCGATGATGCCGTTCGGCGGATGGCGCATGGTGGAAACCGCCATCAAGGAAGCCGGCAAAGAGGTCAACCCTGACGTGAAGAAGATCTTCACTCAGTACCGCAAGACCCACAACGATGCCGTGTTCGATATTTACACACCTCGAATTCGCGCAGCCCGTTCTTCCCACATCATCACCGGCCTGCCGGACGCCTACGGCCGTGGCCGTATCATCGGTGACTATCGCCGCGTCGCTCTGTACGGTGTCGACGCGTTGATCGAAGCCAAGCAGGTTGACAAGGACCGCTACGCTGATCAGCCGTTCTCCGAGCACTGGGCCCGCTACCGTGAAGAACACGCCGAGCAGATCAAGGCTCTGAAGAAACTGAAGAGCATGGCTGCCAGCTATGGCTTCGACATCTCAGGCCCCGCGAAGAACGCGCAGGAAGCTGTGCAGTGGACCTACTTCGCTTACCTCGGGTCCGTGAAGTCTCAGGACGGCGCTGCAATGTCGATCGGCCGCCTGTCCGCATTCTTCGATATCTACTTCGAGCGCGACCTCAAGGCAGGCGTGATCACCGAGCAGGACGCTCAGGAAATCATCGACGCCCTGGTTGTCAAGCTGCGTATCGTGCGTTTCCTGCGCACCGAGGCGTACGATCAGATCTTCTCCGGCGATCCCTACTGGGCAACCTGGTCAGATGCCGGTTTCTCAGAGGACGGTCGCACACTGGTCACCAAGACGTCTTTCCGTCTGCTGCAGACACTGCGCAACCTGGGACCGGCTCCCGAGCCAAACATCACGATCTTCTGGGATGAGAACCTGCCCGCAGGTTACAAGGAATTCTGCGCCTCGATCTCGATTGAGACGTCCTCCATCCAGTACGAATCCGATGAGCAGATCCGCGCTCACTGGGGCGACGATGCAGCGATCGCGTGCTGTGTGTCTCCGATGCGCGTGGGCAAGCAGATGCAGTTCTTCGGCGCGCGCGTCAACGCCGCCAAGGCTCTGCTGTACGCCATCAACGGTGGTCGCGATGAGATGACCGGCAAGCAGATCGTTGACGAGTACGAGCCCATCAAGGGTGACGGCCCGCTGGACTTCGATGAGGTCTGGGCCAAGTACGAGGACATGCTGGACTGGGTTGTGGGCACCTACGTTGAGGCCCTCAACATCATCCACTACTGCCACGACCGTTACGCCTACGAAGCGATGGAAATGGCACTGCATGATTCGGATATCGTGCGCACCATGGGCTGCGGTATCGCCGGCCTGTCCATCGTGGCCGACTCCCTGGCTGCCATCAAGTACGCCAAGGTCGTCCCCGTGCGTGATGAGACCGGCCTGGTTGTGGACTACGAGGTCGAAGGTGACTTCCCGACCTACGGCAACGACGATGATCGTGCAGACGAAATCGCCGCCACCGTTGTTCACACCATCATGGACAAGATCCGTCAGATCCCCCTGTACCGTGATGCCATCCCGACTCAGTCGGTGCTGACCATTACCTCGAACGTGGTTTACGGCCGCGCAACCGGCGCGTTCCCCTGCGGACACAAGGCCGGCACACCTTTCGCGCCGGGCGCCAACCCGCAGAACGGTGTGGACACGCACGGCATGGTCGCATCCATGTTGTCGGTCGGTAAACTGGACTACAACGATGCCCTTGACGGCATTTCGTTGACCAACACGATCACGCCATCAGGTCTGGGTCGGAACAAGGGCGAGCAGGTCACGAACCTGGTCGGCATCCTCGATTCCGGCTTCATTCCTGAAGACTGATTGAGACGACGAACAGTTCTTTTGAGATACTAGAAACAACCTGAGAAGGAGAGATCATGGCAACGAAGACGTTTGATGAGCGCCTGGCCGACATGAAGGACAAGCGTGAGGAGAACGGCGGCATCAAGGGGCTGTACCACGCCAACATTAATGTGCTGGACCGTTCCACCCTGGAAGATGCGATCGACCATCCTGAGAAGTACCCGAACCTGACGGTGCGTGTGTCCGGCTACGCAGTGAACTTCGTGAAGCTCACCCGCGAGCAGCAGCTGGATGTTCTGTCCCGTACGTTCCACCACTCAGCCTGATCCCCGCAGGCACGAGGGCGTCCTCGGCACTGCGCGATGACACCGCAATGCGAAGATCAGAAAACTGAAACGTGCCGCTTGGTTGCCTGCCGATCGATTCAACGACGGCAGGCAGCCAAGCGCTTTTTATGGCAGGAGGTGCATACATGACGACACAGTCACAGCCAGTGGCTATTGAGCTGCTCGGCGACCAGGATTTTCAGCCGCCAGCTAATCGGATGACCGGGGCGGGCACAGCCGGCCTGCAGGAGCTGACCGACCTTGAGCGAACAGATCGTCTGCGCCGTATGCGCGAAGGAACACTCGGGTCGATTCACTCGTGGGAACTCGTGACCGCGGTGGACGGACCTGGTACCCGCATGACGATTTTTCTCAACGGGTGCCCGCTGCGCTGCCTGTACTGCCACAACCCTGACACTCTGAATATGCGCGACGGCCAGCCCATCGAGTCCGATGAACTGTTGCGCCGCATTAAGCGCTATCGCAGAATCTTCCGTACCACCGGCGGCGGAATCACGCTGTCGGGCGGCGAAGCACTGATGCAGCCTGCTTTTACTGCACGCATCCTGCGCGGCGCCCGTGAAATGGGTATTCACACGGCGCTGGACACTTCCGGCTTCCTGGGTGCGATGGCAACTGATGAAATGATCGAGGACACGAACCTGGTGCTGCTCGACGTGAAGTCCGGTGATCCTGATACCTACCGAAAGGTCACTGGCCGCGACCTGCAACCCACCATCAGTTTCGGGGATCGCCTGGCTCAGCACGGCACCGAAGTATGGGTACGTTTCGTCCTGGTGCCGGGTTTGACCGACGATCCGGACAACATCGACCGAGTGGGACGGATCGTCGAAAAGTGGCCGAACGTGTCCCGTCTGGAAGTCCTTCCGTTCCACCAGATGGCGATTGACAAGTGGAAGAACCTGGGGATGACGTACACGCTGGAGGACGTCAAGCCCCCGAGTGTGGAGCACGTGGATAAGGTGCGCGAGCAGCTGCGCCGCTTCGATATTGCAGCGGTGATGTAGCAGTGCCTCGCGCCACCCTTGGCGTGGTTTCCGTCACCCGCGCTCGGGGTGTCAGCGCAGCGGCCTCGAGCCACTACACTGGAAGAAATCTATGACGATTGCCAGCACAGATGGGTGGGAACGATGACACGCACACTTTCCGGACACGATATTGCTCTGCGCGCAGGCGCATACACCGCTCACGTGGTGTCGGTGGGAGCGGCTCTTGCTTCCCTGACGTTCAACGGCCGCGATGTCACGCTTCCGTTCGACCCGAACGTTTTGACGAAGGGCTACTTCGGCAAGACGCTGGCACCGTGGCCCAACCGCATCACCGAGGCGACGTACACGTGGAACGGTGAGCGCATGGACGTGCCGCGAAACGAAATCGAAACCGGGGCAGCTCTGCACGGGCTGGTGTCCTGGACCGACTGGACCGTCGTACACTCCGATTCTGATTCAGCGACCATGAGCACATTCCTGCCGCCGCAATACGGCTACCCCTTCGCCCTCGACCTGTCGGTGACGTACGCACTGAGCGCGGAGCGCGGCCTGAGCATCACGATCTACGCGAAGAATGTGGGCAGCGAACCTGCCCCCTATGGTTGCTCACACCACCCCTACATCACGATCGGTCAGCAGTCGATCGATGCGATGACGCTGACGGTTCCGGCCGGCAAGGTTTTCGATGTCGATAAGCGTTTGGCACCCGTCGAACTGAAAGATGTGGAAGATCTGGATCTGGATTTCCGCTCCGGGCGGCTCATCGGCAGTCAGTCGGTCGATCACGCGTTCACCGAATTGCCCGACGGCACGTGGCAAGTCAGCCTGTGTGACGAGGGTGGCTCATCCGTGTCGGTCACCTCTGACGCGCCGTGGGTTCAGGTGTACTCCGGTGATCAGCAGGGACGTATCGCCACCGCTGTTGAGCCGATGACTTGCCCGCCTGATGCGTTCAATTCCGGGATCGACCTGATCGTGCTGGAACCGGGCGAGGACTACTCGATGACGTTCATGATCAGTGCTGACTTCGTCGAGTGAGCACACTGACACTGTGACGGATCCGGGGTCGAGTGCCAGCGAGCCCCGGCGATCGCTGTTTGATCTGATCACACATCCACCGGACCTGCCTATCGTGTCAGTCCTCGATCAGGTGACGCGCGCCGCGCACCCGGGGACGTTTGCCGTCGTGTCAGCCACCGCCGGGTCCGGTAAGACGACGCTTATTGCGCCCGCTGTCGCAGCGCGCGTCAGCGGCACGGTGGTCTGCACGCAGCCGCGACGTATGGCTGCGCGCGCTTCCGCCCGACGAATCGCCTCCCTGCTGGGTGAGCGTGTGGGGGAAACGGTCGGGTTCACGGTGCGCGGCGAGCGCGCCGTCGGCCCGCACACGCGTATCGAGATGGTCACCCCTGGCGTGTTGGTGCGCCGCCTCCAGGCTCATCCGGATTTGCCGGGAGTGAGTGCCGTAATTCTGGACGAGTTCCATGAGCGTGCGCTCGACTCTGATCTGGCCCTGGCGTTCCTGCTCGATGTACGGCAGACACTGCGTGAGGATCTGACGATCTTCCTCACCTCGGCAACGCTGGATATGGCGCCGACACTGACTTTCGTCCGCGCCCACGCCTGCGAGTGCGAGGGTGCAGATGTCATGACGATTGAGGCGCCGGGCGTGCTGTTTCCACTGGAACAGTCGTGGGCGCCTGCCGCACCGAGCGTTTCTGCTCTCGCACCTGTCGGTGGCAGTGGTCGAGTGGGAGTAAGTCGAGAGTTCCTGGCTCACATGGGTCGCGTTGTCGATGAGACTGTGCAGCGCACCAGCGCAGATGTCCTGGTCTTTGTGCCAGGTGCACGCGAGATCCGCATGCTGATTGATGAGTTGCGTGCGCGTCTGCGAGGCGACGTGGAGATAGTGCCTCTGTTGTCTGCTCTGTCGGCGGCCGAGCAGGACCGTATCCTGACACCTGTGCCTGAGGGCTGCGAGCGACGGCGACGCGTCATCGTGTCCACGTCGATCGCTGAATCGTCACTGACTGTTCCCGGAGTGCGCGTCGTTGTTGATTCTGCGCTGGCTCGCCACCCGTCCATCGACCCGGCACGCGGTGTCACCACCCTGGTCACAGTGCCAGCGTCACGAGCTGAGATGGTCCAGCGTTCAGGGCGTGCAGCCAGGCTCGGCCCTGGCTGGGCGGTGCGGTGCTGCGCGGAAAATGAGTGGGCGCGCCGCCGGCAGACCCCGGCCCCGGAAATCGTGGAGTCTGATCTGACTGATGCACTGTTGCAGTGCGCGGTGTGGGGCGTGCGCGACTTTGCTGACTTGCCGTTGATGGATCAGCCCCCCTCGGGCAATGTCCAGGCTGCTCGCGAGGCGCTGGTCGCTATCGGGGCGCTCGACACTGAGGGCGCGCCCACACCTCATGGCGAGATGATTGCGCGACTGCCGGTCGCACCCTCGCTTGCTCACGCACTGGCAGCCTGCGCGCCGGTCATCGGGGTGGAGGCCGCGTGTGAGTGTGTTGCGATCATTGATGAGCAGATTCGCTGTGACAACGCCGATCTTGCTGCCAGCGTGCGCCGTCTGCGCCACTCCTCGCACGCCGAGTGGTCGCATATACGCGACCAGTCGGCGCGACTGACACGCCTCATGGGTCGATACGCTGCCGACATGTCGCGCCACGCACCTGCAGATCAGCTCAGCCGTGATGACCAGCTTGCCCTCGTCGCGGCCACCGCTCACCCGCAGTGGATCATGCGTAGGCGCCGCGATTCTCCCTTGTCCTACCAGTCGGTGTCCGGTCTGGGAGCGTCCCTGCCCGCCACCAGTCCCCTCGCCGGACAGCAGTGGCTGGCGGTGAGCGATATGACACGGCCGTCAGGCAGTTCAACCGCGCTGATCCGGGCGGCGCTCCCCCTCAGCGAGGATGATGCGCTGGGGTGTGCGGGCGCCCTTGTCCATGAGGACACGCGCGCCTGGTATGATCCGGCAGCACAGCGATTTCGCGGCGAACAGGCCACCATGCTGGGTGCTATTCGACTCGCGTCACGGTCACTCAGGACGCTGCCACCGCAGACTGTTCAAGATCTCATGGAGCAGGTCTTGAATGAGCACGGAATGTCAGCGCTGACGTGGACACCGACCGCCGTGCAGTTGCGTGCCCGCATGGCAGCGCTTCACGAGACTGTCACAGATCCGTGGCCGGATGTGTCGGATGCAGCATTGGCCTCGAGTTTTCCGCAGTGGGGAGCTGAGGATTTACCTGCCTTGGCTTCGGGAAAACCACTGACCAGCATCGATACGATGCGACTGTTGCGTTCGCTGTTGCCCTGGCCTCAGGCTGCGCGACTGGATGAACTGACTCCGCCCGATATTGAGATTCCAACGGGAGCACGTCGGCGCATTGAGTGGACTGAGAACGGGCCGACGCTCACGCTGCGAGTCCAGGAAGCATTCGGGTGGACGTCTACGCCCAGATTCGTCGACGGCCGAGTTCCGCTGATTATTCACCTAACCGATCCGGCCGGTCGTCCGGTGGCGATCACTTCCGATCTTGCGTCGTTTTGGGCTGGTCCCTACCAACAGGTTCGCTCCGAGCTTCGCGGCCGGTACACGAAGCATGCCTGGCCTGAAGACCCCCTGTCGGCTACTCCCAGCTCGCGCGCAAAGGGACGAGGGCGATCCCGCTGAGAGTGTTGAACGGCGGTTGTTGAACGCCGAGGGTTCGCCGGGGCTGCTCAAAGAGCGAAGGATTCCCGCCGGCGCTGCCTGTGGTGGCCTGGACAGACAACGTGGCGCCCACACCACACGGTGCAGGCGCCACGTGTGAGTGCGACATCGGATGCGGTTGCACCCGGTGCCATCCTCACTAAATCAGGAACGCGTCATGCGTCGCGAAGCTGTCAACGCTCCAGCCCCAGCAAGCGCAAGACCGGCCAGTGCCATCGCGGGCACCGATGCGCCGGTACGGGCAACGCTGGGCTTTGCACTGTATGCAGCTGGCTGCTTATTTTGCTCGTCGTGCTTGCGGGTCGTGTCCAGAGTTCCCTGAACAGCCACCGTCACATCGTCATCAGCACGCGCATCGTTATTACGTCCCCACGCGTCGACTGCAACATTCAGCTTCCTGTCCGCAGTGAATGCCTGAGCGACTTTCAACTCAGCTTCCAGAAAGGCAACTTGCGAGTCGAAGGCGCCAGTCCCGTCAAGGGTGGCCACGGACCGACCGTTGACTCGCAAAGCAGCTTTCGTGTAGGGCCCGGAGACTGCTGCACGAATCCTGACGTACTCACCCTGGGGAGCAACTTTCTCATCCGCAATGGCCTTCCACGACTGGCTCTCAGAGTCCCAGTACTCCACTCCCGCAACCGTCGGCTGAGGCTGATTCACTGTGACAGCAGCCAGTGCGTCCACCAGACCGGTGCCGCGGTATTCCTTGCCGTCTGGCGCCTCTGCGTTGTTCGGGTCGGCCAAGACCTTGTAGCGGCCACCTGCCTGTTCACGCAGAAGGTTTGCTGCCTGGTCAGCACTCAGCGTCGGGTTAACGGACCGCAAAAGTGCTGCAACGCCTGCGGCATGTGGCGACGCCATAGATGTACCGCTCTTCGATGCGTACAGTGCAGTCTCATCCCGCCAGTAGAAACCAAGTGGAATCGTTGAGAAGATTCTCGATCCAGGTGCGGCGACATCAATAGCATTCGCGCCGTAGTTCGAGAAGGATGAGCGATTGAAGGGTCCGTCAAGCGGATCTGAACCCTCTGGCTTTTCCACCGAAGAGACCACGACCACTCCGGAAAGATCGCTGGGAAGGTCCACGCCTCCCACTGACGAGCGGTTCTCAATTGCAGCTCCAGCCACATCATTCGGGCTGCCACTGTCTGTCGTCGCGTTGTCAATGTCGCGATCGTCATTGCCGGCAGCCGAGATGTTGAGCACGTCGTGGTCGTGGGAGTAAGCAACCGCGCGAGTCACGGCCTCCAGGCCTGCAGCCTGGTTTTCTTCAGTGGGAAGCCAGTGTTCCCACGGATCGGTGAAGTATGAATTATTGGTCACCGCGATGTCGTGTTCTGCAGCCCAGATGAAGCTGCAGGTAACGTATTCGGGGTAGAACAGACCATCAGCGTTTCCTGCCTTAATCGCGGCAAGTTTCGCATGCGGTGCCACACCGTCAACGCCGATCCCGTTGTGCGCTGCAGCAATCGTTCCAGCAACGTGTGTCCCGTGATCAGATCCAGGTTTCTGGGAGGGCTGCCATGCCTCAAATGAGGTGTCAGGAATACCATTGTGAGCGCATCCAACGGATTTGCTCTGATCGATCTGGTCCTTGAGGTCTTCGTGGGTTCCATCGATACCGGAGTCGATGACACCAACCGTGACCGGCTCAAGCATGACATCGACGGCCGCTGCCTGGTCGGCACGGACAGCCTTCAGACCCCACGCTTTTTCGGATTGAGGATCGGGTGTGTACTCCTGGTCCAGTTCACTGTTCTTTTCAAGCTGGCTGCGACCCGTCATCCTCGTCGATGTGCCTGGCTGCCCTGACGGGGCTGAGTCTTGAGCCGCTTCCACGACAATCTCGTCACCTTTAACCTTGGCGTAGCGGGTGGGTCCGACGTTTGTCAACGGCACCTTCTTGTCGGCCAGTGTCGTGCGCACGTGCTCCGCAAAGTTTCTGTCAGCTGTCTGAGCAAAGAATGAATCGATCTGCGGGTACTGCTGCAGGATCACGGCACCCGTGTCACGCACGGCCGCCACGGCAGCGTTAAACTGATCTGAACTGACGCCGCGCTTGAGGTTAATCGCAAAATTCTGGACGTAGGGAACACCTGGCTCAGGATCGCTCGCATCGTTCGCCTGGGGGGTTCCCTCGTCTGCCGCCCTGTCTGTTGCGGCCGGCTAGTTCGCCGCTACTGGCTGTCCTGACTGGGCGCCATCAGGTGACTGAGGGGCATCTCCAGATTGAGCAACTTCCACTTCTGCACCGTCGTCAGCTGGTGTTCCAGGCTGGGCTCTGCCCACTCCCGTGACGACACCAGCGCTGGCCACGCCAAGAGCAACCGTCACTGCTGTCAGCCGGGCAGCCCGCGTTACATTACGCTGCACACGCATTCTTGACCTCACTTTTACCATGTTGAAAGAAATCTGAGAGTTTGACTTCAGATAAACCGCAGGTTAAGTGAGATGCATTCAAGAAAGGCGCAAGGTTTCACATTCTGATTAGTTTGTCCACAACGTGATCACACACTACAGGTGTCAATATCTTCTGGTCTAAACTACGCCTGAACTGCCGCGACACACAACAACCCCTACGCAACACGCAGTTCTGCCAGTTTAAACGCTCTTTACTCAAATTCGTCCGGATGCGCCCCGATGCGGCCACTTTCACTGTGGAGGGCATCGATCGCCTCCAAGTCAGTTTCCGGCAGGCTCACACCAGCTGCAGCCAGGTTTTCCTCCATGCGCTCAGGCGACGTGGTCTTGGGAATGACCACGCGACCACGTTGCATATGCCACGCCAGAACAGCCTGCGCCGCGGTGACACCGGCACGCTCAGCGATGTCGAGGATCACCGGGTCCTCGAGGTCGCGCGCCTGGCCCAACGGTGAGTACGCTTCGATGACCATCCCCCGGTTACGAGCATCGGACAATACGTCAGGCTGCGAGAAAGACGGATGAACTTCGGTTTGTAAGATCACCGGTGTCACGCCCGTCTCGTCGCGTAGACGGTCGAGGTGATGAGGCAGAAAGTTGGAGACGCCCAGCGCGCGCACGGCTCCCGTGTTGAGCATGCGGATCATGGAACGCCACGTTTCGACAAAAAGATCTTTCGAGGGAACCGGCCAGTGAATCAGATACAGGTCGATGACATCGAGACCAAGCGCACGTCGGGAATTATCCAGCGCCTCAATGGCTCGGTCAGCACCGTGATCGCTATTTTGCAACTTCGTCGTCACGAAAATATCGGAACGCTCCAGACCTGAACGTCGAATCGCCTTACCAACGCCGGCTTCATTGTGATATCCAGCGGCAGTGTCGATGTGCCGATATCCCGCCTCGATCGCCTGTTCGACCCGTTCTGCAGTTTCCTCAGGCGGTATTTGGTAGGTACCAAAACCAACTTGCGGGATGGTCATTCCCTGTTTCAACACAATGTCATTCACGTGAGAGGTCGAATCAGCCATGCATCGACCATAACGCACTGCGCCGCTGGTGCAAGTGGCATTGACGTAATAGGGCGCACAGCTGCCAGTGATCCTGAAGCTTCACCCAGCTTCACGCAGGTCAGGCGAGGCCCACGTCGCAGGCCAGTAGATCTTCCACGCTTTGGGAACGCACGATAACCTCAGCATTCCCGTCGCGCACGGCCACAACGCCTGGCCGCGGCACCATGTTGTAATTCGACGCCATCGACCAGCCATAGGCTCCCGTCGCCAGCACCACCAGCAGGTCACCGCGATGCAGGTCAGCGGGCAGGTCGACGTCCTTCACGACGATGTCACCGGACTCGCAATGCTTTCCAACCACTCGGCAGCGCACCAGCGGAGCACTAAGCCGCCGATTCGCCAGCGTGACGGAATATTCCGCGTCGTACAGTGCGGGTCGAATATTGTCCGACATTCCCCCGTCGACAGCCACGTAGCGGCGCACCAGATCGCCACTGACCTGCACGTCCTTCACCGCACCCACCGTGTACACGGTGACCGTTGTCGTGCCGATCACGGAGCGTCCTGGCTCCACGCTCACTCGCGGGACTGGTTCGTGATAACGCTCAGCTTCTGCTCGAACGGTTGTAGCCAATTCACGCGCCACCTGCGCAGGTGTGGGTGGAATCGGGTCGGTTGACGTATAGGCGATGCCCAGTCCCCCACCCAGATCGATGTCATCGACGAGGACACCCAGTTCCTCATGAATCCTGTGGCGGAAAGCCATGACTATCCGTGCGGCGTGGGCAAAAGGCTCAGCCTGAGCGATCTGCGAGCCGATATGGTTATGCAGACCCACCAGCGTCAGGTTCGGAGCATCCAGAATCGCACGGACGACGCTCATCGCATCGTCACCTGCCACCGATAGACCAAATTTCTGGTCTTCGTGGCTGGTTTGAATCATCTCGTTGCCACCTGCATGGATGCCGGTCTTCACTCGAACCATGACACGCCCTGTCACGCCGCTCTCGGCCGCAATGCGTTGAATCTGATCCACTTCACCAGGTGAGTCCACGAAGATGCGGGCAATGCCTCGGCCGTTACCAGCAGTGAGCGCCACACGGATTTCCTCGTCCGACTTATTGTTCCCATGCAGGCCGATGCGCTCGGGGTCCACGCCGCTGCGCAGCGCACTGGTCAACTCCCCGAAGGTGGAGGTGTCGATGCCCATGCCACGTTCAGTGGCGGTGCGGGCCACGTGGGAGCACATGAAAGCCTTGGCGGCATAGAATGCGTCGCCACCGTTCATGCCGTATCCGTCCCAGAATTCCTCGGTCATGGTGGACGCCCACATACGAGCGCGAGCCTGAAGGTCGCGGTCATCCAGAACAAAAAGCGGCGTGCCGAACTCTTCGGCCATCTCCGTCAGCGCGCACCCACCGATTTCGATGACACCATCATCTGTGCGGCGAGCTGACCACGGCCACATGTCCGCACGCTCGGAAGGCTCGGGACAGACGAGGGTACCAACGGTTGCTTTTGCTGGCACGCTGGGGATCAGAGTCAGGTCGTCCTGTGCATCATGTGCTGACATCGTGGTCCTCTTTCTCGATTCCTGGCGCTGGACAAGCTGCGCGCACTACATGCGCTCAGGGGCGCTCACTCCCAGCAGTGCCAGTCCGTTACGCAGAACCCGCGTCACCGCATCGTTGAGCCACAGGCGGGCCACGTGGGACTCGGTCACGTCCTCGTCAGCGCGAGGGGTGACGCGGCACTGCCCGTACCATGCGTGGTACGTCGCAGCAAGTTGTTCGAGGTAACGGGCCACACGATGAGGTTCACGCATTGAAGCGGCCTGCGCAACAAGCGCCGGGAATGTGGCGAGCACTCCGAGCAGTTCACTGTCGGCAGGATGGTCCAACGCGGACGGGTCGAATCCGGCGTCTCGGCTGACACCGTGTTCAGCTGCATTACGCGCCACGTTGCAGGTTCTGGCGTGTGCGTACTGCACGTAGTAGACAGGGTTTTCGTTTGTGTGCGAGGACAGCAGGTCCAGGTCGATGTCCACGTTTGAATCCATCGATACGCGCACCAGTGAGTAGCGTGCGGCGTCAACGCCCACAGCATCCACCAGGTCATCAAGGGTGACGATCGTGCCGGCTCGTTTCGACATGCGCACCGGTTGTCCGTCCTTGACCAGGTTGACCATCTGGCCGATCAGGATCTGCATGTTGACACCTGGCTTGTCACCAAATGCTTCGCACATGGCCATCATGCGGCCGATGTAGCCGTGGTGGTCAGCGCCGAGCAGGTAGATTGCTGCGTCTGCTCCGCGGGAGCGCTTATCCAGGTAGTAGGCCACGTCGCCTGCGAAGTAGGCAGCCTGGCCGTCCGACTTGATGAGGACGCGGTCTTTGTCATCACCGTAATCGGTGGTGCGCAGCCAGACGGCGCCATCCTCGTCAAACACTTCGCCGCGTTCGCGCAGGATTTCGATGGCACGTGTGACGGCTCCGGAGGTGTGCAGGGAGTCTTCGTGGAAGAACACGTCAAATTCGGCGCGGAAGGCGCGCAGGCGATCCTTGATCTGCGCGAACATCAGGTCAACGCCGCGAGCGCGAAATGCCTCGACAGCCTCTTCATCCGGCAGTGTGGCAGGATCAGGCTCCCCTGCTGCCGCCGCATCGTGACGCACCTGGTCTGCGATGTCCTGAATGTACTGGCCGCCATACCCGTCCTCGGGCGCTTCCTGACCGCGAGCGCGCGCCACCAGTGAGCGGGCGAAACGGTCAATCTGGGAGCCGTGATCGTTGAAATAGTATTCGCGCGTGACTTCTGCGCCGCTCGCGCTGATCAAGCGGGCCAGCGAGTCGCCCACGGCCGCCCAGCGTGCGCCACCCAGATGAATCGGGCCGGTCGGGTTGGCCGAGACGTATTCGAGGTTGATATGCGTGCCGGCAAGTGAGTCGTTGCGCCCATATGCTTCGCCTGCTTCCACGATGGTGCGCGCAAGCTCGCCGGCACTGGCTGCGGCCAGTCGGATGTTAATGAATCCCGGACCTGCGATCTCAACGCTGTCGATCCCCTCGTTCTCACGCAGTGCGTCTGCCACGACGGTGGCCAGGGCACGCGGCGCGGTGTGTGCTTTCTTGGCCAGTTGCATCGCAACGTTGGATGCCCAGTCTCCGTGTTCGCGTTGCCGAGGGCGTTCCACGGTCACTGTTTCAGGGATGTCAGCCTCATCCAGGGTGATGGTGCCGGCGTGGGCGGCATCGCGCACAATACGCGTGATCAGTGCAGAAAGTTCTTCAGGCGTCATGGTTCAAGATTAGACGGCATCGGCACCGTGCTTCCACTCGTTACCGCACTGTGGCGCACCCCGCGTTCAATCTCTCATTGAGCGCCTGCCTGTGAGCGCCCCGAACAGGACTCGAACCTGCGACCTTCTGCTCCGGAGGCAGACGCTCTATCCGCTGAGCTATCGGGGCCAACGCCTGTCGAGTTTAGCACTTCCGCCTGCAGTGGCGCTCCCCTGCTCACGCGCACAGCCAGTGGAAAGGATCACCCGGCATTTAGTCGCGCGTAGGCCGCCCTCGTGCATCGTTGAGATTGTCGAGGGTGTCCGCGTCGCTGATGATCTCTCGTTCGTGACGACCTAATCGCGGGACGCGCTGTAGGGAGCGGCGCACCGTCACGATCGCCCACGCCATGAATGCGATGACAATGACGACCAGGATCAGAGCAATGATGGGTGCGACCACGGCGAGCAGTGAGATCCCCAGGGACGCCGTGTCCTCGCCTGCGGAGATGAACGGAGTGGCCAGGCCTGCGGTTGTCACATTGGCGATCGGACGTGCGGATGCTTTCGTCAGGTGGACGACCAGCGCGATCACCAGTCCGATGACGATGGGCAGCCAGTTGGACGTGTCGGCAAAAAACGAGTCCGGGTCGTTGGTGGCAACCGTTTGTGCACCCACACCAGAGGCGAAGACAATGCCACCGGATGCCGGCCGAATGAATGTGTGCACGATGTCGTTGACCGAATCGAGGGCCGGGATCTTGTCAGCGACGACTTCGACGACCAGAAGGACTGCGAGGATTCCCAGCGACCACCATGATGACAGCCAGTTCCACGCGGGCGGCAGATTCACCCACGACGTGAATTTGTCCAGTGCGCCCATGATGAGCAAGGGAATGTACGCGTTCAGGCCGGCAGCACTTGACAGGCCGGTGGCAGTCAGAATCTCCATAGGTTGATTTTCGCACCGCCGGACGTCGCATCGCTACTTCTGTGTGCAGTAACCAAATGTCAGAGGCGCGCGAGTTCCAGGGCCATCGTGGGCCGGTCGGTAATAATGCCGTCGACTCCCATTCGCCTGACGTGTTCAATATCCGCGGCAGCGTTCAGTGTCCACACGTGGACAGCCAGGCCATGTCGGTGTGCCGTGGCAATGAAACGCGGCGTGACCACGCGAATCCCTCTAAATGCCAGTGGTACTTGTGCGGCAAGCACTCCCTGGTCAGGTCCAGGAACGTTCCATGTGCGCGCACTTGAGGCGGTCGAAGCTGCGCCCATGAGCCTCGCGATCCCTGACATTCCCAGCGACGTGGAAGCGAAGGGGCGGGCGTGGCGAACGCGGCGCAGACGCGGCTCACTGAACGAGGCTAGGACAACTCGATCCCATGCCTCTGCCTGATCAATGACATGGATCAGCGGGTCGACAACCTCATCAACCTTTGCATCAATGTTCCATCGCGCCAGCGGCAGTTTGCTCAGCACGTCTTCGAGTCGTTCAACCGGCTCACCGTTGGCCGTATCAAGGCTGCGGATCTGGTCGAACGTACGTTGCGCAATAGTGACCGGTTCACCGTGTGTGACCTGTATGGAGGGGTCGTGGTGGACGACAACGACACCGTCCAGTGTCAGGTGCACATCGGTTTCCTGGTGGATCACGCCCGCGTCAATGGCTCCGCGGAAGGCGCGCATCGTATTTTCGGGCCTCTCGTCAGCTCCGCCTCGGTGAGCGATGATGAGTGGTCCTCGCTCATCTGCCCGCTGGGAATTTACTGACATACCTGATCCAGGAAATGTGCCTGATGCTCCGGCATCCACTGCATCGGATCGACCGGCGTGTCATCTGCCGTACGGATTTCAAAGTGCAGGTGCGGCCCTGTGGACCATCCTTCATTGCCCACCGCACCGATCACCTGTCCGGCCGTCACGGTGTCGCCTTCCTTCACCAGCACGTCACTGGAACTCTGATGGGCATAAGCCGAGTAGTACACGGTTCCGTCAGGGAGGCGGTGCTCAATACGCACGTAGGATCCTGAGCGGGAGTCCTGGCTGAATTCGACAACCGTGCCGTCAGCAATCGCGTGGATTGGCTCTCCCAGCGTGGACGCCATATCAACGCCTTCATGCATGAGGAGTTGGCCTGAGATGGGTGAGACGCGCATGGAGAACGGTGAGGTCACTTCGTAGCTGCCCTGCTTCAATGGCCACATGACATTGGCAGATTCACGCACCGCACGGTTTCCGTCAGCGGCACCTTCTGCCTGCACACACGGGTCGACGTCCAGTGGCTGGCGTGCGCGTGAACGAGATGCGGCACCGGCGTACGCCTCGAGCGTCCCAGCATGCGTGGTCGTGTTTCCGATCGTCGCCCAGCTGGTCTGAGCAGGCCCGCTGTAGGTGGCTGCGACCGGCTGGTCGGACACATCCTGCGGGCTGAGGAATGCACTCAGCGGGATCGCAATTCCAATAGTGGCGACAGCCAGGACGCTGAGAGCCAGCGGTTTGCGGGTGCGTAGGCGGCTCGACGGCGCATTATTCTGCCTCGTATAGGATGTCGTGGTGCGTCGCACGCGTCGTGAACGTGTTGGACGAGCGTGGCGATCAGCCCGTTTGGGCAGCGCGTCCAGTCCGACCAGAGCCTCATTTCGCGAGGTGTCAGCCGCTTCGTCGTCGATTGACGAGGGCGACGCGTCCGCATGCAGCGAGCGGCGAGATGGGAAAGGTGAGATCACGCTGAGCGCGTCGATGGACTCAGGGCGTGTGTGCTGGTGGATCGTGCTGCGACGAGGAAACGGGGAGGCGATAGTGTGACCCTGTTCAGGTACCGTGTGTGGCGCATCGATTTGCGGTGTCAATTCCGCAGATCCCATGCCCGTTCCTTCCTGAATTCCACAGATATCGCCCTCGACGCATCGTCTTGTCGATTGCGCCGCATAGCACTGACGTCAATATAACCCGCGACAGCTCTGATCACAAAACTATAACGGCCTGTGACCGAGACTAGCTGATGCACTGCCAGATGGGAAGCCTAATCCGCGCGAGACGCACGGGTCATTCATCACATCAGGTCGCCAGTGGGCACCATCACGCACGTTGCACTCCCCCGCCGAGATCTCTGCCGCACAGTGTCACCCGAGCTGTCCGCGCTGCAGGGAATCCCTGACTTCACCGACCAGGTCTTCGAGTATGTCCTCCAAGAACAATACACCGATGACTGCCCCCGATTCCCCCATCACCAGTGCACAGTGTGTCCCCGACTTCTGCATGCGTCGCAGGGCGTCTTCCACCTCGTCATTTTCATGGACGCGATCCATCTTCCGGATCCTCCATGCGGTGATCGGCTCCAGACGCTCCTTTTCAGTATCGGCATAGAGGATGTCCTTGAGGTGAATGTAGCCGATGATTTCGTCGCCGTCTCCAGTCACCGGGAAGCGTGAGAATCCCGTTTGCGCCACGAGGCGCTCGACATCGTTGGGTGTCGCGTCGCGAGGAACCGTGATCAGATCGTCGAGGGCGACCATGTCCGACTTTGCGGTTTCTTCAGAAAACTCGAGTGCTCCGCTGAGCAGTCCCAGGTCGTCCGAGATTGTTCCTTCGCGCTCCGACAGCTTGACGATCGAAGCGACTTCTTCGACGGTGAAGGTCGCGGAAATTTCCGACTGTGGCTCGATTCCGCGGATCTTCAGGAACCAGTTCGCTGCGTTGTCCATTGCATGGATTACACCGTGCAGTACGTGTCCCATCGCGACGAGCGGCGGAGCCAATATCAGCAGCGCGGTGTGCGGCATGGCGATCGAGATGTTCTTCGGCACCATTTCCCCGAACACCACATGCGCGAACAGGACGATCAGGAGGGCCACAACAAACGCGACAACGTGAGCGCTTGCTGACGGCATTCCGATTGCCACCAGCGGGTCGTGAATGAGGTGCGCGATCGCCGGTTCAGCAACGAATCCCAGTGACGTGGAGGCCACCGTAATACCCAGCTGGCAAATTGCCAGCATGAGGGAGACATGTTTGAGCGCGTACATCGCCTGCTTGGCGCCGCGCACGCCTTTGTCACGCAGAGGCTCAATCTGTGATCGCCTGGTCGAGGTGGTGGCGAACTCACCCGCCACGAAGAACGCGTTGATGGCCAACAGCAATATGGTCAGAAAGATGCCAAGTGCGGGGCTCATATCAGCTCATCCTCCTGCTCCTGGTCATCGGTCTGGGGAGGCTCCACTTCAATTTGCGTGACGCGCCGGCCCTGCATCTGCGTGACAGTCAGGCGCACACGATCGACCACCACTGTGTCGCCTGTTTCGGGGACGCGACCAATATTGTCAATGATCAGCCCAGCCAGGGTTTCGTAGCCGCCCTCGTCGGGGACGATAATTCCGAGCCGGTCGGCCAGCTCGTCGGGCCGCAGCCTGCCGGGCACCAGGTATGTGCCGTCAACTTGGGTGCGTATACCGAGGCGACGATGATCATGCTCGTCGGATACCTCTCCGACGATTTCTTCCACGACGTCTTCCAGGGTGACGATGCCGGCAACTCCGCCATACTCGTCCACCACAACAGCCATCTGCAGGCCCTCTTCACGCAGGTGAAGCAGCAGCGGAGCTAGAGACATCGTCTCGGGCACTTTCGGGGCGGGGTTGAGCAGAGAGGACGACAGGACGGACACGTCAGAGCGTTTCTCCCACGGCACAGCAACCGCGCGGCGCAATGAGACAAAACCGAGCACGTCATCACTGTCATCACCAATGACGGGGAAACGCGAGTGACCAGTTTCTTTCGACAGTGCCACGACGTCAGCAGCTACCGCGTCGGATCCAAGCGTGCACAGCAGTCCTCGATCGGACATCACGTCCACGGCGGAGAGCTGACCGACTCGAATAGAGTTCGTGAACAAAGATGCGGTGGAGGTGTCCAGTGTTCCTTCTTCTGCGCTGTGACGCACGAGGGCGGCCAGTTCGGACGCCGACCGGGCAGAGGAGATCTCTTCCTGGGGTTCAATGCCTATTAGCCGCAAAATCGCGTTCGCTGTGCCGTTGAGCAGGAAGATGATCGGTTTGCAGATCCACGTGAACGCCATCTGGAATGGCACCACCATACCGGCGGTTTTCAGCGGGTGCGCCAGAGCAAGGTTCTTGGGCAGCAGCTCACCGAAGAGCATCGAAAATGCATTGATGAGCACGGCTGAGACGAGTACGCCAATCGTTCCGGCAATGGCGCTGGCTAATCCCACGGATATCAGGCCGTCGTTGATCAGTCGGGTCAGAACCGACTGGGTTGTATAGCCCAGCAAAATAGTTGTCAGCGTGATTCCGACCTGGGAACCAGATAGCTGGGTGGACAACGTGCGTGTGGCTTTCAGGACTTGTGCTGCGCGCTTATCGCCTGCTGATGCTCGCCGTTCGACGGATGCCTGGTCAAGTGCAACCAAGGAAAACTCGGAGGACACAAAGATGAAGGTGCCGAATGTCAGCACAACTCCGAGCAGCAAGAAAATGATGTTTAAAACCACGAGGCAACCTCATGTGTGTGCGACTGACTGGGCACACCGCTAGGCATCATTAAAGTGAATGTCAAGGGGCAACTGTCACTGTCCATGATGACCAATAGTGTACAGGCAAATGTTCGGGCATGAACAGTGGTGGACATGCGGCGCGGCCACCCTCGTACCGATATGTAAAGGAATAGACAAGTATTGGGTGGGTATTTGGCCAGCACACGCACAGTTTGACAAAAACTCGATAAATTATCTCAATATCGAGAGACTTCCCCACAAAACCCTCTATGCTGGAGGCGAGCAAACCTCACGTTTCCACGATAGGAGTGACCACGGTGGACGCCTCCGATCAACACGAATCAACTCATGAGTCCGAAAAGGATCAGCAGTGGTGGATTGACCACATGAGGGTCCAGTACGACGAGGATCCCAGTTCAGTTGACGACGCCTGGCGCGAGTACTTCAAGGCTGTCGACGCCCTCGAAAAGGCTGACGAAGCCGATGTGCGCGTCACAGCTGAAGAGGACATACAAGCCAGCGAACCGGACGGCGACGAAGCCGACCAGACTTCGGCAAGTGACGTTGCCGACGAGTCGGAGGAAGAGCGTCCAGCCAACACGATGCTGGTCACACGATCCGACCTTCCTCCCGCACCACTGGCGCAGACCAGTGAAGCCACCTCGCCCTACACGCGCATGACGGCGGCGCGCGCGGCCACTGAGCTCAATGAGGATGCGCGGACCGAAGATCGTACCGATCTGTTGAAGGGCATTGCACGGGCAACGGCGAAAAACATGGACCAGTCGCTGACGATTCCGACCGCCACATCTGCCCGCCAGGTACCGGCAAAACTGCTGATCGAAAACCGTTCACTGCTCAACCGCCACTTGGCTCGCACGACCGGCGGCAAGGTCTCGTTCACTCACCTGATCGGATACGCGCTGGTGGAAGCCATGTGCGAGATGCCGTCAATGAACGTGCGCTACTCCACCGACAAGAAGGGCCGGCCGCAAATTGAGCGTCTCGCGCACGTCGGTTTCGGGCTGGCGATCGACGTGGCGCAACCCAACGGGAAGCGCTCGCTGATGGTGCCGGTCCTGCAGGAAGCGGACACACTGACATTTCTCGAGTTCGTTGCCGCCTATAACGACACGGTGCGTCGTGCTCGCGATGGTGAACTGACCCCGGATGATTTCCAGGGCGGCACCGTGACCCTGACGAATCCCGGCACGATCGGCACCACGACATCTGTTCCGCGCCTGATGACAGGTCAAGGACTCATCGTCGGTGTCGGCGCGACGAACTACCCCGCCGAATTCGCGGGCGTGTCCCCTCGCCGTCTGGCTCAGCTCGGCATCGGCAAGACGATGTTCCTGTCCTCCACCTATGACCATCGCATTATTCAGGGTGCGGCATCCGGCGAGTTCTTGCGGTTGATGGACAACAAGCTGTCCGGCAAGGACGGATTCTGGGATCGCGTCTTCGATACCTATCATGTCCCCCACCCGCCTTATCACTGGGAGCCTGATCGCGAATACGACATTGAGCGCGAAAAAGGCAAGCCTGCACGTATTGCGGAATTGATTCACGCATACCGCTCGCGCGGGCACCTTGCTGCTGACACTGACCCGCTGGCTTATCGTGTGCGGCGCCATCCTGACCTGGATATCACCAGCTACGGCCTGTCGGTGTGGGATCTGGATCGTCAGTTCCCCACAGGCGGTTTTGGCGGGGAATCCTACATGACGCTGAGGGAAATCCTCGATCGTTTGCGCGATACATATACGCGCACCATCGGCATTGAATACATGCACATTCAGGATCCTGAGCAGCGCAAATGGGTCCAAGAGCGCATCGAGAAGCCCTACTCCGTACCCTCGCCTGAGGAACAGCGCCACATTTTGTCTACTCTCAATCACGCGGAGGCTTTCGAGGAGTTCCTCCAGACCAAGTACGTCGGGCAGAAGCGATTCTCACTGGAGGGCGGCGAATCGCTGATTCCACTGCTTGATGCGATCCTGTCGGATGCAGCACAGACCGGTTTACCTGAGGTGGCTATCGGAATGGCTCACCGCGGCAGGTTGAACGTACTGGCCAACATTGCCGGCAAGTCCTACGGGCAGATCTTCTCTGAGTTTGAAGGCAACGAAAACCCGCAGGACGAAGGCTCCGGCGACGTGAAGTACCACCTGGGCACTGAAGGCGTGTTCAGCCGTGAAGACGGTGTGGCCACCAAGGTGTATCTGGCTGCAAACCCGTCGCACCTGGAGGCCGCTGACGGCGTCCTCGAAGGCATCGTGCGCGCCAAGCAGGATCAGCTCCATGACGATGATTTCTCGGTTGTGCCGATTCTGATCCACGGCGATGCCGCCTTCATTGGCCAAGGAGTCGTGCAGGAAACACTGAACCTGTCTCAGCTCAAGGGATATCGAACCGGCGGCACGATCCACCTGATCGTCAACAACCAGATCGGTTTCACAACCGGCCCGACATCGGGACGCTCAACCCGTTACCCGACGGACCTGGCCAAAGGCCTGCAGGTGCCGATCCTGCACGTCAACGGCGATGATCCCGAGTCAGTGGTGCGCATGGGACATCTGGCAATGGCCTATCGCGAGCGCTTCCATAAGGACGTGATCGTGGATCTGGTGTGCTACCGCCGACGCGGCCACAACGAGGGCGACGATCCGTCGATGACGCAACCCGTCATGTATGAACTGATCCGTCAGATTCCATCAACCCGCACCGTCTACATGCGTAACCTGATCGGACGCGAGCAGCTGACCGAAGAAGAGGTCGAAGCATCCATCAAGGAATACGAAGACGAGTTGAACAAGATCCTCACGCAGACCCGTGAGGAAGGCTGGCAGGTTCCTGAATCCCAGCTGCCTGGTCAGGGCATGATGATCGGTTGGGAATCCCCCGTTCCGGCAGGCGCCATCGAACGCATCGGTGAAGCATTCAACACCTTCCCTGATGGCTTCGTTCCCCATCCCAAGATGCTGAAGCTGTGTGAACGGCGTCAGGAAATGGCGACGGGCACGCGCCCGATCGACTGGGGCTTTGGTGAGCTGATCGCTTTGGGCTCGCTGGTCATGGAAGGAACTCCGGTGCGTTTTTCCGGACAGGACGCCCGTCGTGCAACGTTCGTCCAGCGTCACGCGGTTCTGCATGACCACAACAATGGCCGCGAGTTCACTCCGCTCAACTTCCTCACCGACGATCAGGCGATCTTCGAAATCTATGATTCACCCTTGTCTGAGTACGTCGTCATGGGATTTGAGTACGGCTACTCGGTTCAGCGTCCTGATGCGCTGGTCGTGTGGGAAGCACAGTTCGGTGATTTTGCGAATGGTGCTCAATCGGTGATCGATGAGTTCGTCAGCTCATCTGAGCAGAAGTGGGGACAACGCTCCTCGGTTGTCCTTCTGCTCCCCCACGGCTATGAGGGCCAGGGCCCCGACCACTCGTCAGCGCGCATTGAGCGTTATCTGACCTTGGCCGCTGAAAACAACATGTGGATCTGTCAGCCGTCGACACCGGCACAGCATTTCCACATGCTGCGCACGCAGGCCTACAGGCGCCCTCGTAAACCCCTCATTGCGTTCACGCCCAAGCAGCTGCTGCGTCTGCCCGCAGCCAGCTCGTCGATCGACGATTTCACGTCCGGTCACTTCCTGCCCGTCATTGGCGAGGTTGATCAGCGCGTCACCGATGTCAATCGCGTGGTGTTGTGTTCAGGCCGTCTCTACTACGACCTGGTCAAGGAACGTGAGGCGAAGGAAGCATGGTCGACTGCGATCGTGCGCGTCGAGCAGTACTACCCCAAGCCGATCGATGAGATTCGTGAGCAGCTGGATCGCTACCCGGGTGCTGAGGTTATGTGGGCGCAGGATGAGCCCCGCAACCAGGGCGCGTGGCCGTTCATGGCGCTTAACGTGTTCACCGAACTGGGCGTGCAGCCCATCGTGGTGTCGCGTCCTGCATCGGCTTCGCCTGCGGCAGGCCGGGCCTCCACCCACAAGCGCCAGCTCGCGGAACTGCTCGCCACACTCTTTGGCGAGGACTGACCTGCTCGCTTCATAGACGCCTCGTGCTCCTCGATTTGCGCCTCTCGCGCTCGAGGGGCACTTGGCATGTGAGCTCCGCTTCTGTACCATCCGCCCCGTCATCTAAGCAGGACTCTGGGCATTTAGCGCGCGGGCCTGAATCTGCGGAACTTCTTCCTCACTCCTCACAGGCCCGTGCACAGCTGGTGTGTGAACCTCGATCTGCGGAGCTTCTTCGTCGTTCCCACATGCCTTTGAACACCTGTCGCGCCAGAATCTGACCTGCCAGCTTGCGTTACATGTGATGGGCGCTGCGAGCGGCTAATCTAGTGGAAGGTGCATGAAGGAGGAAACCAGTGAAGCGCATCTGCGTGATCGGTGATGACTTGGTTGCCGGAATCGGTGACCCCCGAGCCTTGGGGTGGGTTGGACGCGTCATTGCACGTACCCGTTTTGCCTCAGCCCCCGCCGTCATGCCTCTCGCCGTTCCTGGAGAAACAACCGCAGGTCTCGCTGCCAGGTGGGAAAGTGAAGTCAACGCGCGGATTTCCTCATCCGACACATTACACATGGTGGTAGCCGTTGGTGCGGCCGACGTGCCCAGTGGGTTATCTACACCGCGGTCACGCCTGAATCTGGCCAATATTGTGGACCGTGCGCGCGAGCGCGGCATCTCCACGCTTGTGGTCGGCCCACCGCCTCTGGCCGGAGCCCAGCAGCAGCAGCTGGCGGCCCTTGACCGAGCATGTGCGGAAGTGTGTGACCGCCGGGGTATCACCTACGTGACGTGCCTGGAGCCCCTGGTCGCACATGACCAGTGGATCGCTGACATGGCCGCATCGACAGCCCGCTCCCCCCATGAGCTCACGTTGCCGGCGCAAGCCGGATACGCGCTGATGGCGTACCTGGTTCTTCACCAAGGCTGGTTTGAGTGGGTGGACGCTGACCCGATGCCGTAACAACCTGCCGGCCGCGGCGAGGTTGCCGCGCTGGTCAGAGCCACCCTCCAACGATTTCGAGGATCAGTTTCAGGTTGAGGATTGTCAGCACGATGGTGGACACCCATCCCAGGATTGCGACCCATTTCGCGTTGACGAAGCGCTCTCCCATGATTTTCTTCGACGATGTCAGCCACACCAGTGGCACCATTGAAATCGGCAATGCGATGCACAGGAATACCTGCGATCCCACCAGGAGTTCTTCGAGGGCGACCTCGGAACCATTAAATGCAATCGTGCAGACCAACACAGGAATCACAGTGATGACGCGGGTGATGACGCGGCGCGCCCACAGCGGAATGCGCAGCCTGATGAAACCCTCCATCACGATCTGGCCCGTCAGCGTGCCGGTAATCGTTGAGTTCTGGCCCGAGGCCAGCAGTGCGACAGCGAAGAGCGTGGACAGAACCGGGCTGGCAACTGTACCTGCCAGCGAGGGATTCTGGAGAGCATCGTAGAGCGAGCCGAATGTGGACAGGTCCTCGCTGGAACCGAAGAAGAGCGCAGCACCCAAAAGCAGCAGGAGGCAGTTGATCACGAACGCTGCACCCAGCTGGATGTTCGAATCCCACGTAGCGAAACGTACGGCGCGAGCCTGGTCGCCCTCGTCATGTCGGTTGTAGGAACGAGACTGCACGATGGATGAATGCAGATACAGGTTGTGGGGCATGACGGTTGCGCCCACAATGCCAAGTGCCATGGTGAGTTCGCCGCGGCTCAGCGTCTGGGGTGACGGCAGGAAACCCTTCGCCATGTCGGGGATGCTGGGTTGCGCAAGGATGACCTCGTACAGGAAAACCGCCATGATCGTCAGAATCAGCGTGACGACGATGGCCTCAATCTTCCTGAAACCGACGCTCATCAGCAGCAAGAGCAGCAGCACGTCGAGGACGGTGATGAGGACACCGACGATGAGCGGCAGTCCAAACAATAAGTGCAAGGCGATAGCTGCGCCGATGACTTCCGCCAGGTCGGTCGCCATGATGGCGAGCTCGGTGACGACCCATAGGACGAGCCCGAGTGTGCGCGAGGTGTGGGCGCGCGTAGCCTGCGCCAGGTCCATGCCGGCAACGATGCCAAGTTTGGCTGCCATGTACTGCAGCAGCATCGCGATCAGCGAGGAAACCAGAATGACGTTGAGCAGCAGATACCCGTATTGCTGACCGCCGCCGATGGAAGTTACCCAGTTGCCCGGATCCATGTAACCCACCGCGACCAGGGCGCCCGGGCCCGAAAAAGCGAAAAGTTGGCACAGGAAGCTCGCATTCTTATCAGGGATCGCCACAGTTCCGTTGATCTCCTGCAGAGACGGCCCGTTAGCAAGGGTCACTAAATGCCGGCGACCGTCTGTGCGCGGTGCTGCATCGTCGCGTCCAGTCGTGCGCACTCCACTCTCACGTTTCACGTGCACTTTCTCTTTCTCTTTATCAATCCCTCGGTGCGAGGAGGAATCCCCTCAAACGCCTGGCCTCGAATAAGCCCAGGCAGCTTCCCAGACCCACGGCATCAGAACCATTTGTAGAACCTCACGGGTATACGATACCTCTTTTTCGGCTACCCGGAATTCATCTCGAGATGTCTGCGCCACACTTCACAGCGCCTGTCATGGCCTAGGACCAGCGACCCCAATGTGGATCTCTCGATGCACATACCCCTAGATTTAAGGTCTCTCGTTGCACATACCCCTAAATTTGACTCGCAAAATGCACATACCCCTAGATCAAGCGTCAGCGGAGATACACACAGACACACTCATGGCCCGTGACCAGCGCTTTTGAAAACTCGCCCAAGGACAGGGTTTTTAAATCTAGGGGTTCGTGCACAAAAAAAGCGAAGATCTAGGGGAATGTGCACCTGCCCAAGTTAGATCTAGGGGAATGTGCACCTGCCCAAGTTAGATCTAGGGGTATGTGCACCTACTCGGGCTAGATCTGCGCTTGCGGAGCCGAATGTCAGCCCTTCAAGCCCATAGCCAGCGCGCACCGCTCACCCCATACACACATTTCGGGCATTAACCCAACATTCTGGGCATTAACCCCACCACATTCCCGACTTTAACCACCATTTCCAACGCGCTCCCCGCCCGCGACCGCCTGTCGCCCCAGGCACATAAAAAAGCCCAGCACCATGAGATGCTGGGCTTTACTCGCACGGCCTCAGGATCGTGAGATCCGGTCAGTGACGTGCGTCAGATTAGCTTGCTCGCACACCAACTAGCAGTTGGGACGCTTGCCATGGTTGGCAGCGTTCTTGCGACGTGCACGGCGCTTACGACCACGCTTCGACATCACGGCCTCCTCAAATTGTTGAATCAACTTGCCCAGTTTTCCATAGACTGGCCCAAGTCACAAATATCTCAGGCTAATCGAAACCAATCTCACGTCCCCAGCCTTGGTACTCTCCTCCACTGCCCCGGCATTCACGCCCGTCAGCCTTAGCTCTCAGGTCCACAAGCCCTGCCAATTACTCCTGTTCATACACGCTGCAGATCCGCATCCGCAGCGATTCAGGCGCACGCACCGTGCGCGCCAAGTAGGCCCGTTTGAGCATCTGCCGGAACTGGCGCTCACGTTGGATGGCTCGCTGACAGGTCTGACAGCGCTGCACATGGGCAACCAACAGCTCAGCCGCCCGCTCATCCAACGCTTCGATCGGGATCGCGCGCGCAGCGTCACCCTCGTCGTGACAATCCGACCACGTGCGCATCTCGACATCCACGATCTCGCCGACGTGTGCACGCAGTTGGGAACAGGTGATGTGAATGAGTGATCTCATGCGTTGTCTCCTATCCCGTATTCGCGCGCAAGGCCTGCCAAAGATTTCCTCAATGCCGCCCTGCCGCGATGCAGACGCGACATTACCGTGCCGATTGGAATGTCCAGCGTCTGAGCGATTTCTTTGTAACTGAGCTGCTCGACGTCCGCCAGCCACACGACCACTCGGTAGTCCTCTGACAAGTCCTCCATCGCGTCGCGTACCTGGTCGGACGGAATGCGGTCAAGTGCTTCGGCTTCAGCTGAGCGCAACCCCTCTTCCGAATGCGACGCGGCATCGACCAGCTGCCAGTCCTCCACCGTTTCCGTGCCCGAGCGTTTCGGGGAGCGCTTGGCCTTGCGGTAGTGCGTGATATACGTGTTGGTCAGGATCCGGTACAGCCAGGCCTTGATATTCGTGCCCGGCTTGTACTGGTCGAACTTTGCGTAGGCTTTCTCAAATGTTTCCTGCACTAGGTCCTCAGCATCAGCCCGGTGGCGCGTCATCGACAGTGCCGCGCCGTAGAGCTGGTCAAGCAGCGGGAGTGCTTCAGCCTCGAAACGTTCCTTCTTCCCCACCGGCGCAGACTCTTTAAGCGCAGATCCATTGGCCACAGACTCATTGACGAGGGTGACCTGCCCGCCGTCAGATTCGCCATCCACGCGCGTCGACGGATCCAGATCCGCAGCCGTTTCAGCAGCGGTATGCTCGGCGCTGTGGGTGTGAGTGAACGTGTGTGCCATCAGCATCCACATTAGTGCCAAATGGCCGGCCAGGCCGGCCAGGCCGGTCACACCCACCTGATATCGCGTGTCACCTGCCTGAAAAGCCCCGCGGATGCTCTGTTGCCTCATATACTTCATAACGAGCGGGGAACTGAATTTGTTCCATCGCTTCTTCACAGTCGCCAGATCATCCAGAAGGGCAGACCATAGGATCATGAATATTCTTCGCCTAGTCGCACGACCATTGCTCGCACTCCCATTCATTGCAACCGGGGTGAGCGCAATCAGGAACCCCGACGAACACGTGGAGCGCATTGAACCGGCACGTCCGCTGCTTGACAAGACCGGCCTGACGCTGAGCGATGGCCAGCTCAAACTTGCCACACGCGCACTGGGCGGCGTGACCGCTGTCGCCGGAGTGTCACTGGCTCTGGGCAAGGCCACACGAACCTCTGCAGCGGTATTGGCTCTGACCTCCATCCCTCTGGCTCTGGTGAACAACCCCGTGTGGACGGAGGGAACCCCCGATCAGCGCGCTGCGTGGAGGAACGGCCTGATCAAGGATTTCGCTTTGTTCGGCGGCCTGGTCATCGCCTCGACCGACCGTGAGGGACGCCCATCCGCCACGTGGAAGCTGCGCAACTGGGCCGATCACCGCTCCGAGCTGCGTGCGGCACGAAGTCAGGCATGGGATGACGCTTCGGAGGTCTATCAGGCATGACGGCGGGGGCTTTGCTTCCCCTCTGGTCCGCGCCTTTCATCGAACCTCACCGGCGAATCGATGCCAGCGTCACAGTTCCCGGTTCAAAATCGCTGACCAATCGTGCATTCATTCTGGCCGCTCAGAGTACGAATGAGTGTGTGATCGACGGAGCTTTGGATTCGCGTGACACACGCCTGATGGCCGATGCGCTCGAACAATTGGGCTGCACTGTCGATTGGGATTCCACAGGATCGGCGCGCGTGCGTCCCTCTCGGCACACGATGGGCGAGGCGCGCGCACACATTGACTGCGGCCTTGCCGGAACCGTCATGCGTTTCGTGCCCGCCCTGTGCGCCGCGGCCGGCGTGCACGCGTTTTTTGACGGCGACGAGGGAGCACGCGTACGCCCTCTAGACGCACTCCTGAGCGCTCTGACCAGTGCCGGCGCTCGTATCACCTGTCATGGCGAACCAGGTTTCCTGCCTTTCGAACTCGACGGGATTCCCGCTGATATTTGCGGCAGTGATGGCGTGACCAACCGCCATGCACCGATGACGATTGACGTTGATACACACGAGTCGTCACAATTTGCCTCAGCGCTGCTGTTGAGCGCTCCCCTGCTCGCCACCCGTATGAACAGGCCGGTTCAGATTCGACTCACTGGCCGGGTCGTGTCTCTGCCGCACATTCAGATGAGCGTGCGGACCCTCCAGGAATGGGGTGTGACCGTTCGCTCCGGCACAGACGAGGGTGGCCTGAACGGCCCTGACAGTGCGACCTGTGGCAGCACAACACCAACCGACGCACAGGCTCCCTCGTGGATTATTGAGCCGGAGCTACCGATCCTGAGCCACGTTGCCATCGAGCCCGACCTGTCGAACGCCGGGCCGTTCATCGCTGCTGCTCTGGTCACCGGTGGGCAGGTGCGAATCCCGCACTGGCCCGTGCACACGACGCAACCCGGTGACGCGTTTCGTCAGATCGCTCAGCAGATGGGTGGGCAGGTCAACGTGGATGCCGACGGGATCCTCTGCGTGAAGGGCCCCGAGCGTGGCCGGTTGCTCGGCGTTGACCGTGATATGAGTGACATCGGTGAGCTGACGCCGACCGTGGCGGCGCTGGCAGCTGTCGCATCGACCGAGTCGCATCTATCGGGAATCAGTCATCTGCGAGGGCATGAAACGGATCGTGTGAGCGCTCTGCGCACCGAGATCGAGCGACTGGGCGGTGACGTAACAGAGCACCCTGATGCGCTGACGATTCGCCCGCGAGCGCTCCACGCAGCGGACCTGCACACGTATCACGATCACCGCATGGCGATGTTCGGAGCAATCATCGGACTGGTGGTGGACGGCGTGCGCGTCTTCGATATTGGGACGACAGGTAAGACACTGCCTGATTTTGTCGCGCTGTGGCAGGCGACGGTCGCATCGGCCGAAAGTGGGGATCAGTGAACAGACGCGATATCGGCACTGATGATCCGCGGGTGCGAGTGCGTCCTGGTCGAGGATCCCGGCCGCGCACCAAGAAGCGCCCGGACTGGTCGACCCGCCCGCTGGGTCGCGTTATTGCGATTAACCGCGGGCGTTTCATTGTTGCCGCCGATAGCGGTGTACGCATTGTTGCAGTGCAGGCTCGCGAGCTGGGTCGCGGCTCTGTCGTTGTCGGTGACCGAGTGCGGCTGACGGGAGACCTGTCGGGTGCGAAAGATACTCTGGGGCGCATCGTCGCTGTTGAGGAGCGCTCATCGGTGCTGCGGCGCTCGCGTGAGGATGTGCCTGAACAGCGCGAGAAGATCATCGTGGCAAACGCGCAGCTGATGGTGATCGTTACGGCGCTGGCCAGTCCGCCGCCTCGGATCGGGATGATTGACCGGTGTCTGGTTGCCGCACATGAGGCAGGTATGGAATCCCTCGTCGTCCTGACGAAGTCTGACCTGGCGCCTGCTGACGACATTATTCGTACCTACGACGGCTTTGGTGTCCCCTTTGTCGTGACGACAGCTTCAGGAACCGATGAAGGCGGCTGTGGGCAAGTCACGACTGGTTTGGAGGAACTGCGCGCTCACGTGGAAGGCAGGACGTCGGTGCTCGTCGGCCATTCGGGAGTGGGTAAGTCCACGCTCATCAATGCGCTGGTACCCGATGCGCATCGCAGTGTTGGTCACGTCAATGCCGTGACTGGACGAGGGCGGCACACGTCCACGTCGTTGGAAGCTTTCATGTTGCCGTCAGGCGGGTGGGTGATTGACACGCCCGGGGTCCGTTCCTTCGGCCTGGCCCACGTTGACGAATCCGATGTACTGGCGGTGTTCCCTGAGCTGAAGGATGTGTGTTCGTGGTGCTTGCCGATGTGCACGCATCTGGAGTCGGAGCCTTCATGCGCGCTGGACGCATGGATCAGTGGGCAGGAACCTTTCAACGCGCAACCGGTCAGCAGTGACGAATCGGACAGGCGGCGCAGGATTGTCGATTCGGCGCGCCGACTTCTCGAGTCCACGGCAAGCGCAAGAGCTCACCACTGACGCGCGCCGATCGGCGCACTCGGGCTAGCCGCCCCTGAGGGGCCAGGCCGACTGCGGGAGCTGAGCCGACCGCGAAGATCAGCCTGGCAGCCAGAAGCAGTTCAGCCCCGGCGGAAATGGCGAGCGAAGTTTTGCAGGAATAAGTGCGCGCCCGACACATCGGCCGACGCGGTTTCCGACTCAATGCGGGCACGTTCAGTCGGCGCATAATAACCCCGGTCCGCATATTCGCGGATTCGCACGTCAATACCTGCGTGATCAAGTTCGGGGTGGAACTGGCTGGCCCAGCACGACTCCCCTACCCTGATCAGCTGCACTGGCGCGATAGACGGTCCCTGCGCAATGAGCACAGCACTGTCAGGCATGGCGGTCACGGCCTCGTGGTGGCCGACGAATGCGCGGAACGTGTCGGGCACTCCCTCGCACAGCGGATCCCCTGCGGCGGCCGACGTAAGTGTCATCTGCGGTGCGGAGATCTCCTCGGCAGCTTCAGGTCCGACGCGTCCGCCCTGATGCACAGCAAGTAGACCCAGGCCGTAGCAGATTCCGAAAAAGGGGAAGGACTCGTCGAGGAGGCGGTCAAAGAGTGCGAAAAGGTTACGCTCAATATCGTGCTGTACCTGACTTTTCCGGTCTTCAGGAGCGGCCACGTCAAACGGTGATCCGCACAGAATGATTCCGGAATACTCGTCGAAGTTGACTGATGGGAAGGGTTCAGCTTCCATTCGCACATGTACGATCTCATCGGATGACAGGCCTGCCAGGCGCGGCAGGTTAATCAGCTCATCGCGTGCAACGACTTCTTCGCTACGTGAAGTCAGCATGAGGAATGGTTGTGACATGTCCATACTGTAAACGGAATGTGTCCCGCTGCGCTCAGCGAAGCGCCGCCGTGAGATAGGACTTTACACGCCAAATGCCGATACTGTAGAAGCATGTCTGATACTCGCCGTTACATTGAGGACCTCCGCCTGGCGCACGTCCTCGCAGACCAGGTGGATGCGCTGACGATGGATCGTTTCGGTGCGCAGGATCTTCAGGTTGAGTCCAAGCCCGACCTCACTCCCGTAACCGATGCTGACCGTGCGGCGGAGGATTTGATCCGCTCCCAGCTGTCCCACGTGCGCTCGCGCGACGCGGTAGTCGGTGAGGAACGAGGCTCGTCGGGCCATTCTGCCCGCCGGTGGATCATCGATCCGATTGACGGGACGAAGAATTTTGTGCGCGGTGTGCCGGTGTGGGCAACGCTGATCGCACTGGTTGAAGATGATCGGGTCGTGATGGGACTTGCCTCTGCGCCCGCGTTGAAGCGGCGCTGGTGGGCTGCTGCTGACCAGGGAGCGTGGACCGGCACCTCGTTGATGCGAGCGAAGAAAATCTCCGTGTCGAAGGTGGATTCGATCGAGGATGCGTCCCTGTCGTATTCCTCACTGGACGGATGGCTCCACCATGATCGAGGAGGGCAATTCCTCCAGCTACAGTCATCATTTTGGCGCACCCGTGCCTACGGTGATTTCTGGAGCTACATGCTGGTCGCTGAAGGTGCGGTCGATGCAGCATGCGAACCGGAACTGAACGTGTGGGATATGGCGGCGTGCTATGCGATTGTGACTGAAGCTGGCGGTTCTTTCACGTCGTTGACCGGCGAGGACGGCCCGTGGGGTGACAATGCGTGTGCCTCCAACGGACTGATTCACAAGGAGATTCTGACCCAGCTGGATTGGCCTGACAGCACCTCTGATTAGGGTGTTTGCCGGGGCGGTACGCAAATGCACATGGCATGGAGCACACTGACAGCATGTTGATTGTGCACACCTCTGACTGGCATGTTGGCCGCACCCTGCACGGGGCCGACCTGTCCCCAGCGCGCGACCTCTTCTTCGAGTGGCTCATCGATCTGGTGAAGTCGCGCCACGTCGATGCGCTCCTCATCAGCGGCGATTTATTCGATCGAGCAATCCCTCCCGCCCACGTTCTCCGTCCTCTGTCGGACGCCCTTGTTCGCCTATGTTCACTGACTCGTGTCATCATCATTCCCGGCAATCACGATTCCGCCATTCGGCTGGGCTACCTCGCTCCTTTTCTTCAAGACTCACTCACGATTGCTTCCACCATCGAGGACATTGACCGCCCCATCGTCGTCACGTCCAGCGACGGTGAGCATGCCACCATCTACGCGATTCCCTACCTCGAGCCTGACCTGGTGCGCGAACCCCTGTCTGACATTATTGACGAGGATGGCCAGGCGATTCCGTTGGTGCGTTCGCATGAGGCCGTCATAAGTGCTGCGTTGCGCCGAATCGGTGCCGATATCGAGGCTCGCCACGATGGACACGGTATGCGCAGCGGTGAGGCGACCGGCGGACATGACGGCGGGCGTGACAACGATGAGACCAGTGGCGTTCTGAACAGCGATGACGGCGTGCGAATCGTCATGTCGCACGCATTCTTCACAGGAGGAGCCCCATCTGAATCAGAACGCGACATCCAGGTCGGTGGGGTCGCCTCGGTGCCAGCGGGTGTCTTCGACGAATACGGTATTGACTATGTGGCTGCCGGCCACCTCCACCGGCCGCAAAATATCAGCGGAAGCAGCGCCACGATCCGCTACAGCGGATCACCTATGCCGTTTTCCTTTTCTGAGGCTTCCTCCACCCAGTCGGTGACGCTTCTTCATATTGACGGAGGCACACTCACCGACATTGAGGCCGTTCCCACCCCTATCTGGCGCAATCTCGACGTGATCGAGGGGCCCTTTGAACAGGTTATTTCTGACCAGTATGCGGAGCAGAGAGACGACTTCGTCTCGATCACGGTAACTGACGACATTCGTCCGCGTGACCTGATTGCACGCATCCGTCACGTCTTTCCCTACGCGCTCGCCATCTTGCATGCGCCACCCGTGCCCGCCAGCCAACGCCTTACCGGTCCGAGCAGACAGGCCGCGCGCTCAGATCGTGCCGTCATTGACGAGTACTTCGAGCAGACGATCGGCCGTTCCCTGAATGAAGCAGAGCGGTCCGTCATTGATTCAGTGTGGGAGCAGATCCAGGTCAGGAGCGTCCAATGAAAATTCGTTGCCTTGATCTGGAAGGTATTGGCCCGTTTATCTCTCACCACACAGTGGACTTCACGCGCTTCGACGATGGTGGGCTTTTCCTGCTGCACGGTCCGACCGGGGCTGGAAAATCGACGATTCTTGACTGCGTGAGCTTCGCGCTTTACGGCACAGTTGCACGTCAAGGCGATGCAGATAATGCACGTCTGCGTTCAACGCTGGTTGATGAGAAGGCACCCTCGCGCGTGTCCCTGGTCTTTGAAACAGATGCGGGTATCTTCCGCGTGACGCGTACTCCCCAGTTCACGCGTGAGGGCCGTAAGACTGCCATCAACCAGAGTGCTCACCTGGAAAAGGTTCGAGCCGACGAATCCGGCACCTACGTCACCGTCGATGCGCTCTGTTCCGGAGTCAAAGATACGAATATTGAGATCACTCACCTCATCGGTCTTAACGGCGTTCAGTATCTGCAAACAGCGATTTTGCCGCAGGGAAAATTCTCCCAGTTTCTCACTGCCTCATCTGAAGATCGTCACGCACTGCTATCCAGCATCTTCCAGACTTCTCTTTTCGTCAATTTCGAAACGGCACTGAAGGAGAAGGCCAAGGCGGCGCGAGGAAGCCTCGAACACGATCAGCAACAGGTCAGTTCACTGATTCACTCACTGCCCGCGCAGTTATGGCAGGCACTCGGTGGCACAGACCCTGATTCGACACCGCCGCCCAGCGCCCAGGAAAGTGGGTCCGACGAAAACCAGTCGACGGCAGATCTCAGCGCACACGATTCTCCACCGATCACTGCCGCCATGCTGGTCGAGTTGATCGGCATTGACGATGCTGCCATACGTACGCATCTGGAGGATGGTCAGAGGATTCTTGAGCATCAAGCACACGATGATCTGAAGCGCTCGCATGAGTGTGCGCACACTGCAGAAGAACTGGGCAAGCAGCTGCAAGCCGCGACTGACCTCGCCCGGCGTGTGCGTGAGCGCATCGAACTGGAAAAACGCGCGAGCACACTCAACGCTGAGCGTCACGACATTGACGCAGTGCGCACCCAACTGGCTCGAGCACGCCAGGCAGCTCACGTTATTCCTGTTCTCCATCGCCTGGACGAGGCTCGAACGCGCCAGGTCGACGCGCGCGATGCGCTGGCGGACGCGATGGCTGCTGCCCGCAGTGCCCACGTCGATCCTGCTTACCTGTCAGGTCTGGACACCGACGAATCGCGCGAGCCTTCCCTGGCAGATGACAGTGAGATAGCTGCCACGGTGCTCACGCTGACCCGTGCCCATGACACTCTGCACGCTCGCCACATCAAAATCTCTGAACTGGCCACCGTGGAGGCCGCTTTGCCAGAGCGACGCGAAGCCTTGCAGGGGCAACAAAGTCAGCTCGAGCAGCTTAACCGGCAGCAGGAGTTGCTGCGTCAGCGCATGCGCAACGATGCCGAACAGTTGGAAGCCCTGGCTGCGTCCGATGAGCGGGCAACGACCGCTTCGATCGACCTCACCGCGGCTCAAACGCGCCACGAGGCTCTCGACAAGCGGCTCGACGCCGCACGCCGTGCCGTCACTGTTGCTCAGAAGTTAGAAGACACGATACGCGAAGCTGAACAAGCTCAGGCGCGCATCGACACAGTTCATGACACTATACAGCAGGCGCGGCGCGCACTGCTCGCGCAGTCAGCCCTGCGTATTGCTTCGACTCTGGAATCCGGCAAGCCGTGTCCGGTGTGCGGCTCAACCGAGCACCCATCCCCTGCCCAGGCAGGCGAGGCGGGCACCGTCGATCCTGCTGACATCGACCAGTTGCACGTGCAGTATCAGCAGGAACAGGATGCATTCACCCAATTAAGCGCGCAATGCGCATCGATTCGTTCCACATGGGATGCCCTCGGGCAGCAAGCTGACGGAAGCGTGGAGGATCTGACAGCCGCACTGGCAGACGAAGCACGCACAATCGACGCTCTGAAAGTTGCTCTACAAGCGGTGCAACACGACCAGAAGACCGCCGAGAAACTTCGGACGCAGCGCACACGTGACGACGAATCATGCCGTGACCTGCTCCGCCGCAGTGATCGCCTGACTCACGACATTGAAACGGCGCAGGCAGCTCTAGATACTGATGAGAAGCGGTGTACAGCGGCGCGCGCCCACGGCGATGGCGAAGCGACCTTGCAGGACATAGATCACGACATCACAGTGCAGATCGACGCCATTGACACATTGAGACAAGCCTGTGAAAACGCCATCCACGCGCGAGCTGCCGTCGACCAGGCGCTGGCTGAACAGGCGGATGCCCTCGAACGATACGGCTACGCTGAAGGCGATGGTGGCACCGCCCAGGTGCGCGCTGACATGCGCACCGACGTGGCAATCAGCGAAATGGATGCTCGCATCACAGCGTTTGATCGAGATGACGCACACGTGCACAATTCCCTGCAATCCGAGCGCCTGAAAGACGTTGACACGTCCCGGAGTCCCGACGTTGACGCCGCAGCGCGCAGCTACGAAGACGCTCAGTCAGTATCGCGTGAAGCAGCCCAACGTGCCGGCGCCAGCTCGCAGGTTGCTGCCGATGTGAAAAAAGCTGTGGCAACTGTTCAGGAACGCCTCGACACACTGGTGAAGAACCGCGACGCGTTCGGGCCGCTTGACTACCTCTCGCAGCTGGCATCATCGGGTCAGCTCTCGGCGGACTCACCGCAAACTTCTCTGTCCCACTGGGTGCTCGGTAGACGACTGGATGACGTTCTGGCCTGCGCTAACCCTCGTATCATGACAATTTCGAACGGGCGCTACGAGCTGATTCGTTCAGACAAGGACTATTCGCGCAATAAAGCTCAAGGCCTCGGCCTGACGGTACTCGACCATGAAACAGACAAGGTACGCTCCCCGAAGACGTTATCGGGAGGAGAAACATTCTACATTTCCCTTGCTCTGGCACTGGGCCTGTCCGATGTCGTGACCACCGAAAACGGTGGCATCGAACTGCGCACGATGTTCATCGATGAAGGCTTCGGGTCACTTGACTCCTCCACCCTCGACACGGTGATGGCGCAGCTGGCGTCCCTGCACACATCAGGGCGTACCATCGGCGTGATTTCGCACGTCGCAGACATGACGTCGCGGATCTTAGACCAGATCGAAGTCATACCAGTGGCTTCGGGAGGATCAACACTGCGGGTACGCGCATAGGCACCTCGAGAATCACACGTGGGTACGGCCGCAGCTGACGATGCCACCACCAGCGCACGCGGTGCGCTCACTCGCGTCAAACCACAGCAACGGTTCATCCCACAGCGCGTCAAGAGCCCCGGTCACATCGTCCTCAGTGAGGGCCTGCGTCACGCGCTCAACCAGCGGCGCCGCCTCCGCGTCATCAATGAAGAAAGCCACCACATCATCCCACCGGTACGTCTGGGGACGTGCCTGTGCAACATGCACAGCGGCCAGGTCGCCTGCCTCATCGCTGACCTCAGCCTCAGCCTCACACGCGATGACAACTCGGCGTGCCGGCACACAGAAGGCAGGTGAATCAGGGCATGCGCGAGCCTCATCACCATCTTCTTCGTCCTCTGCATCGCGGCGATCGCGGATCAATTCGAGTGAGGCGAGAGCAGCCTGGTTCATCGCAGAGTCTTCACGCTCCTCAATGTCGTCGCCTCGAAGCCCATCCTCAAGAATCGCCACATACCCTGGTCGAACAGGCGGCTGATCGGCAGATAACTCGTCTAAAACCGCTGGCACATACAATCGCATGCCTCCAGTGTCCCACATCAGTGCCGCGCGCTTGCCGCGGTGAGCATCACGCAGCATGTTCAGGAAGCACAGCCAACACCACCTGGGTCAGCGCGGCCAACGCCTGACCGACCGGCTGATCAGGTTCGGCATGAACAATTGCCCGCGCGTGCAGCAGGGAGGCGCTCACGCGCGAGTCCTCCGGGACAAGTTGAATACTGCGCCCGGGAATCACCGGAGCGAGGGCCTGCACAATCGCGTTGACAGGTCGAGGCCCTGCTCCCGACGATGACACATGGTTGGCCACCAGGATCGGCTCGACGTGCGGGGCGATCTGGCCTACCCACTGATACGCGTCCACAAGCCGATTGATACCCAGAGAATCACCACGAAACACGCACATCACCGCATCAGCGCTCCGCACAATTGCCGCGACCAGGTCATCGCGCGACCCCTGATGCCGATTCCCCGGTGCCACCGGATCCAGCGTTGCTGCAGCCACGTCCACGATGATGAGGTCATACAGCGAGCGGGCCGCCGACAGTGCGCTGACCACCGCTGCCGGTGATACCTCACGCCACCGTTGCGGCGACGTGATTCCCGTGAGAATGTCGAGGGAATCGGTCAGTGGTACTGCAGCTCCCCGAATCTCGTCGGCTCCGACATCAGTGCGCGCAGCAGTCCGTGAGAGCACAGCGATACCCGACGCATCCTGCGCAATACCCGCCATATGAGCCAGGGATGGTGCACACGTGTCAGCATCGACGAGGAGGACGCGCGCACTGGCTGACGCACCCGCCGCCACGTTGAATGCTATTGTCGACCTTCCGGGAGCACCTGACGGCCCCCACACACAGACGATCTTCCCGAATTCCGCAGTCCCGTCAACGCTGCGCTGCGCGTCTGATAACTCGTCATCACCGTCGGCAAATGCGTAGGAGCGCTTTTGATGCGCTATCTGGGCTTCCCGTCGGCCGGACGCATCCTCCCCCGTTTGGGGAAGCTCACCGCTCTCCGGAGAAAAAGATGCACTCATCCCCAAGGCGCGCAGCGAATCCACGATCCCATCAGGTGAATCGGGCTGAGCAATTCCATCAGCATGCAGCGCACGTAAGGACGGCGCATCAGCCAGGGGCGCGAGAACAATGACACCGATATGGTGCGCGTGCAGGTCCTCCACGATGCGGGCATCAAGGTCAGGATCATCAGCATCAATAATGGCGCATTGTGCAACCGATGAGCGCGCGCATGCCCGCACTTCCGTCAGGTCAGCGCACCGGCGCGACACAGTAAACTCCTCGCTTTCGTTGATCGCCTGGACGAGGCGCCCCTCCGTCTGGGTCGGCGCGCACACGATCACACCGATCGGCCCACTCATTGTCCGATCGGAACGGCCGTGATCGTTCCGTTTCCTCCCGTAGCTTCAAGCACGGCTGAGACGTCAGAAAATGGGATACGTACTTCAATTCTGTGCACCGATGCAGCACCGATTCCTGCGGCGCCCTCGACACTGCGAATAAAAACGGCGTTGCCCGATACGACCGTTGGGTGGGACTGATGGTCTTTGCTCATGGAGGCTGAAGGGATCGACCACAGTTCAATGGATGTGCCGGTAGCAGTGGACTCCGGTAGTCCGGCACCTATGTCGATCACGAGGCGGCGATAATCGTCGTCTTCGTCTGTTGTCACTGCTCCCGTTGCAATCAGCTCACCTTTTCCGATGCTGTGCGACGCCAGCGCTCCGTCAGGAAGCTCATCGCGCTGCACATACGCATCGCTTTCGGGCCGTGCATCCACGATCTGCAGATTCGACGTGTCCAGCGGTTCTCCCGGAGCGATGTCGCGCGTTGCCTGATAGATGCTTACTCCGCCGCGGGCATGAGATACAAGGAGTGTGCACGCAAGGATAGACAGCGTGACGAGTGCGATGCCGATCAGGAATCGCGGATCACGTATGACGCTGCGCCGGCGCGGTATTCGGGCGGTGTTCTTCATATGTGGCACTCCCACATCATGCCCGGTTTTTTCCTCGATGTGGAGTTATCCACAAAAACTTCCGCTCACCCCCACACACTGCCTTTGCGGTCAGTTCGCTCTGACCTGCATCTTCACACATGAGGCCTCGTCGAGGAGTCCTCTCGCCTCGTCCACATGCTCACAAAGTGGACACGCAACTTTCGATGAACACCGCACTATATCCACAACAAGTGAATAAAGCTTTACTGAACTGAAAGGAAATGTCATGATATGGGTATGACTTCACGATTCCTGACACTGGCCGACGTCGCTGAAACACTGAACCTGACGATGTCCGCCGCCCGTTCACTGGTGACGTCGGGGGAACTTCCTGCAATCCAGGTTGGCGGCAAGAAGGCATGGCGGGTCGAAGCCAGTGTTCTCGAGCAGTACATTCAGGATCAGTACGCGGCTACTCGTGAGCGCATGAAGGTCGAATCGGCTCACAGCTAACGGCGCGTCAGATCATCAGCGAATCTGCCATCTGGCTCGGCGCACGCAGTGTGCGTATCCCACCCGTCGACAGCGACATGACGACTGGAGTGGTGAAGTCACGCGTGTCAAGAGCCTGCCCGCTGGACATGCTTTCAAGATCAAAGTGGTCACCCATGACAGCACAGACGTATCCTGCGTGCTGGCCGCCTTCATGGTCGATGACGACGTACACATTCTCATCTCTCAGCGCGCGCAGAACGTGACTGATCGCCACCTCATGTGCCAGCGCTGACTCATCGGCTGCGCGACTTCCCAGCGGCCAGGCTGCGACAATGGCGTGAGCCGGGATGAGCACCATGTGTACCCCATTGTCGATCACAATCCACTCACGCGCGCAGTCTCGAACGATCCCTGCCATGCGCTCACCTCCGCGCAGTAAGACGTTCAAGTTACTCCCCCGCGTCGCGAGCAGGCGCGCTGACATCGTTACACGCGCACACTCAACATCTGCGAGCTCGTCGACAAGAATGTCCATTTCCTCGCGCCGTTCAGCATCGAAGCGCGCACTTAAGTCTGCCAGAAGGCGATCCAGATCCATGCGCACAGTGTGGCACAAACTAAAAGGAACTGCCACCACTTGACATCAATTATTCTTTCATGCACACTCTAATCAATTCTTACGAACTAACATCAACTGACACGAAAGAAGTTCGATATGAATGGAGACAGTAGGTCTGGATACGTAGTCGAGACGGATGTCATGGATGGAACTGATTGCAATCGTGGGCTGGTGACGGTCACTGCCTGGGCAGGTGTACCTCTCCTGGCACTGACCGCCTACCTCGCTGTCCTCATTGTGCGATCAGGTGATCTGTATCGACCGGAGCTGTTGATTGCTCTGATCATCGCCTGTGTTGCAACGGTTTTTCTGGCATGGAACCAGCTCTGCGTCTTCCTGGCACTCCTCGCGACAGCTTCGTCGCGCACTGATGCACTGTCGCGGGCTCTCATTCGTTTTATTCGTCGCTTCGGCACGCAGCAGGCACGCGCAGTAATCGCGCGTCATGCTCTGGCGTTGAGCGTGTCGACCACCGCGATCAGCGCTATTGGAATGCCGGTTTTTGCCGCGCCACTCACGCCTTCCACCCCTTCTCTGACCAGTACATCATCTGCCACGCACGTTCTTCCCTTTTCTTCCATCGACGAGGGTGACTCCACGATTCCCGATGATCTGACCTGGCCAGCGTTGACCGCACAATCCACTTCGACAGCGCAATCAGGAGGTCCAAGCGCACAGCTTCCCTCCCCTTCTCACCAGATGCCACACGACACTCAACCAGAAGGCAACGCGATGGCACCCTCGCACTCTGGGCCGTCGACACAGACCGAGCACTCTGCACCATCTGCGAAGAACACTCCGCCTCAAGTCAGCCACCCTGCTGGATCATCGGCTTCCCAGGGCACCGACTCATCCAAGCAGCCCGCCTCCCCCTCGCACGCATACAGCACCGATTCCTCGAGGAAGCCTGCTTCACCTGTTTCCTCCAACGGTTTAAGTTCTGCCGGACAGGCAGCCTCATCCGTCCACTCACACGGTGTTGGCGCCGCAGGACACGATGCTTCGCCCGCCCCCACCCACAACACCGCTTCGTCCAACACGGGCAGCGCCACCCACTACGAAATCCAGCCTGGCGATTGTCTGTGGACGATCGCTGAAACATCCCTCCCCGCCTCAGCATCCGATGCCACGATCGCCCGCCATGTCGAGCGACTGATCCATGCGAACGCTGAGGTAATCGGAGACGATCCTGACCTGATCCACCCAGGAACAGTTATCACGATTCCCCCTAAGGAGAACTCATGAGCACGATACGCGCAGCCGAACGTTACTCCCGCAGCACAGATGGCTGCCTGAGATGGGATATGCGTCGAGATATGCCCACCCCGCTCGTCCTCGATTTTGAAGAGCGCCTCAAGCCCGATCCGGCGCGCCCCATTGCGCGCGACACGTTGCCCGACGCAGGGACGTGGGCAGCCAACCTGACGCGCGGCATCATTGAGGTTCTGCTGGGACGCAGACCCATCATGCAGCTTCGACGGTGGGTCGTGCCGGGGCTCTACGACCAGATTGATGCCACGGACTTCGATCCGGGCGGCGCGCTCCCCGCGCGGCGCACCAGCCCTGCCCCATGTCGCGTCATGTCAGTGAGCACGTGCGCCATCAAACCCGGGACGTTTGAAACCACCGTCGTCTTTGCGGTGTGCGGCCGGATCAGGGCAGCAGCGCTGAGGCTGGAAGATTTTCGAGGGCGATGGCTCGCCACCGCTCTCGACATCATTTAGAATCCGCCCGCGCACTACCTGTCAGGAGGCATAGGGAATTCGCCTGCAAAGAGAGCGGATCTCTCGCCTGCCAGGTATCGATGCCTTAGCGGTTTTTCCTCCGCTTGGCCGCAGCACGACGCTGCGCACGGTTCCCGCCGCCAGACGAAGCCGCGTTACCGCTCCTGCCTCGTCCAGCAGCCCGACCGCCAGCAGGCGACGCCTCGCCAGCGGTGTTACTCGATGAATACTTCAAGCGTGCTGCCTGCTTTTGCTGGCCCACATCACCCATCACAGATGTAGCACGCGCCAGCGCTGCAGACGAAGCTGCAGCTTTTTGCTCGGCTTCCTGCTGCATCTGACGAATCCGGCGCTGCTGTTCACGTTCAGCCTCTGACGCCTCGTCTGAGTTCCCTTCCTTGGCGTCATCCTCCGAATCCCACAGCGCTGAAGCAGTTTCCAGCGCTCCGGTCGTGTCTTCTTCAGCAGCCTCATCGTCCTGTTCACCAGCAGGTGAGAGCACGCCCTGTTCGCGCAGACGCTGCCACGCGAGTTCGAACTGGTGCAGGTAGCCGAAGATCTGCTGAACCGATTCTTCGCGGATACGCTCCATCATCGCCTGGAACATCTGCGCGCCCTCAGCCTTGTATTCGACCAGAGGATCGCGCTGTCCCATTGCACGCAGGCCGATGCCTTCCTTGAGGTAGTCCATCTCATACAGGTGCTCGCGCCACAGGCGGTCGACCGTCGCCAGCACGACACGGCGTTCGAGGTCACGCATCGGATCTTCCCCGAGCTGCTGAATTGCCAACGGATTCTGTTTGAGCTGCTCCTCGCCCAGCTCATAAACCGTGTGGATGTCACCCCTGATTTCAAAATTCAGGTCATCGCGCACCAATGAGTCCTGCCCGCCGTGAGCTTCGGCCACCTCTTTGGCGCTCACTGATACCGGGTAGTAGGAGCGCAACGCTGCCCACAGCTCGTTCAGATCCCAATCGTGAGCCGAATCTTCCTGCGTGTGCTCAGCAATGAGTGATTCAACCAGACGATCCATGAACCAGGATACCTGATCCTGCAGGTCAGCACCCTCAAGGACCTGACGACGCTGGTCATAAATCAACTCGCGCTGGTTGGTCATCACGTCGTCATACTTGAGGACGTTCTTGCGGATCTCAGCGTTACGGCCTTCGATCTGCGATTGTGCACTCGCAATGGAGCGTGACACAGCCTTGGACTCCAGTGGCATATCTTCCGGGTATGCGTTCGAGGCCATAATGCGCTGCGCAATCGTTGAATTAAACAGGCGCATCAGGTCATCTTCCATTGACAGGTAGAAACGAGACTCGCCCGGATCTCCCTGACGGCCGGAACGACCACGCAACTGGTTGTCAATGCGTCGCGACTCATGGCGCTCAGTGCCCAGGACGTACAGGCCACCGGCCTCGCGCACCTCTTCGCGTTCAGCTTCAACTGCCGCTTCGGCTTCCTCCAGTGCTTTCGGCCACGCCTCGCGGTACTCCTCAGCGTTCTCAGTCGGATCGAGACCCTTGGCAGCAAGATTGGACTGCGCAATGAACTCCGAGTTGCCGCCCAGCATAATGTCGGTACCACGGCCAGCCATGTTGGTGGCAACGGTAACTGCGCCCTTGCGGCCAGCCATTGCCACGACTTGAGCTTCACGCTCATGCTGTTTGGCGTTCAACACCTGGTGGGAGATGTGATGCTGACGCAGCATATTGGACAGCACTTCGGATTTCTCCACAGACGTCGTGCCCACCAGGATCGGCTGTCCAGCCTTGTGGCGTTCCTCAATATCCTCAACGATCGCGTTGAGTTTGCCTTTCAGCGTGGGGTACACAAGGTCGGAGTGATCCTTACGGATCATCGGCCGGTTCGTCGGAATCGGAATGACACCCATCTTGTAGGTATTGGAGAATTCGGCGGCTTCCGTTTCAGCCGTACCCGTCATACCGGAGCGTGACCCCTCAGGATACAAGCGGAAGTAGTTCTGCAGCGTAATGGTTGCCAGCGTCTGGTTTTCAGCCTTGATCTGGACCTTTTCCTTCGCTTCGATCGCCTGGTGCATACCTTCGTTGTAGCGGCGCCCGGGCAGCACACGGCCGGTGTGCTCATCGACAATGAGGACTTCGCCCTTACTGACGATGTAGTCCTTGTCGCGGTGGAAGAGTTCCTTAGCCTTGATGGAGTTGTTCAGGAAACCGATCAGCGGCGTGTTGGCGGCTTCGTACAGGTTCTCCACGCCCAGCTGGTCCTCGACTTTATCGATGCCGGGTTCCAGGATGCCAACCGTTTTCTTCTTCTCGTCGACTTCGTAGTCCGCGTCGCGTTCCAGCAGCTTCGCGATGCGCGCGAACTCGGTGTACCACCGGTTGACATCACCGGTCGCCGGCCCGGAAATAATCAGAGGCGTACGCGCCTCGTCAATCAGGATCGAGTCAACCTCGTCAACGATGACGAAGGCATGGCCGCGCTGCACCATGTCTTCAGTGCGCTGAGCCATATTGTCTCGCAGGTAGTCGAACCCGAACTCGTTGTTCGTGCCGTAGGTGATATCGGCGGCGTACTGTTTGCGTCGCTCGTCTGGGGTCTGGCCGGTGAGGATACATCCGACGCTGATGCCGAGGAAGCGGTAGACGCGTCCCATCAGCTCTGACTGATAGTGCGCCAAGTAGTCATTGACGGTGACCACGTGGACGCCTTTGCCGGTGAGGGCCCGCAAGTACGAGGGCATCGTGGCAACCAGAGTTTTACCTTCACCGGTTTTCATTTCGGCAATGTTGCCCATGTGCAGGGCAGCGCCGCCCATCACCTGGACGTGGAATGGCCGTTGACGCAGCGTCCGCCAGGCAGCTTCGCGAACTGTGGCGAACGCTTCCACCATCAGTTCATCCAGCGTCTCGCCGTCTTCGTAGCGCTTCTTGAATTCAGGGGTCTTAGCCTGAAGTTCTTCATCGGTCAGTGCCTTAAAATCCTCTTCAAGTGCATCTACGTGGTTCGCGATACGCTCGAGTTTCTTCAGCGTTCGTCCTTCTCCAGCTCGGAGGATTTTGTCAATCAGTGACACCGGTTCTCCTGACGTCTCATTCGAGGCACTTTGCCCCTACGTGCACGCACCCTAGTTAAAAGGCGCATATCACGCTTATACAGTCTACGAAAAATCTGCCACAAACGATTAATGGCATTCAACTCTTTCGCTCTCAGCCACACTCAGCACCCTGTCGTCGCGTATTCGACCGTCCTCTCACTCCCCCACAACCCCAACTGTCGATCTCGCGCCCTACCGCACAGATGCCACGCCAAACTTGTCTCTAGCCATGCGGGTCACAGGCGTATAGGCATATCCGCCCTTCGCTGCAGTCAGCTGAGATCGACAGTTGGGGCACAGAAGGCGGGCAAGAGGGGCACGCATGAAGGATGAACCCGTACAAGGCGCGGGCTCAAGGGATGAGCACGCGCGAATGGCGGCACGAGAGCGGGTACGAGGGAGAAAGGCACAAGACGCGTCCGCGGCGGCAGCACCGATCGCTGGTACAGCTTTCACGCATACAAAGGTGTGGCCCGCTGCCAAGGCAGCGGGCCACATAAGGGGCCAGTCAGCGGTTAAGCCGACGCCAAGACCTATCAGGCCGGCGCTGTGAACTAACAGGTCAGCACGATGAACTGACAGCACTATGAACAACAGGCCAGCGCGATGGCTATCAGGTCAGCGCTTACACCGATGCTTTGACCTATTTCGCCTAGTCGTCTCGCGATTCGCCTTCTCCGATTCGAGTATTCAGGCGGATCACACCGTAGGTCCAGCCGTGACGGTGATACACCACGCACGGTTGGTGCGTTTCCTTGTCGACGAAGAGGAAGAATGGGTGACCAACCAGTTCCATCTGGTCGAGCGCCTCATCCACACTCATCGGCTCAGCTTCATGGACTTTTTGCCTGACAATGACGGGAGAATCACCCAGCTGTTCTTCACGGGCCTCACCCGGCTTGAGGTCGTACGCGCTCTTCAGTTCGGCACGAGGCGCGGCGGCTGGCTTTGCCTCGGGTTCAAGTTCGGATTCAAGGGTGCGCGGATCGAACTCCTCATGCGGGTGTGGCTGGTAATGGCGCCGATGATCTTTCGCGCGGTCGCGCGCACGACGCAGCCTTTCAAAGAGCTTTCCCGCTGCGATATCAACTGCCGCATAACGGTCCGCTGAGGTTGCTTCGGCACGGATAACGGGGCCTTTCCCGTAGACCGTCAGCTCGATACGCTCAGCGGTGTCGGCTTGCCGCGGGTTCCTTTCGTGGGTCAATTCCACGTCCACGCGCTGTGCCCGCGGATAGAACTGCGTTGTCTTCGACACCTTCTCTTCAACGTACTCACGGAAATTCGGATGGATTTCGGCATTACGTCCGACAATTGTGATGTCCATGTCTCCTCCAGAGATTCAGTGGGCCCGGTGCCCACGTCAACAGTGCTCACGCTTCATTGCGATGAGCGGTGAGTGTTGCTATCACCCCCTGTATCGCGGCAGGTCCGACGTTACGGAACCGACCTGCCTTCTGTTATGTGCCTTCCATCATAATGCATGGTCGTGACGTATTTCACGTTACTGGGGTGTGTCTGTCGCACTGACCCGACACAGGGTGACGACCGCCTGAACCGACGGTCCCAGCACTTGCGCCATTTCACGCACCGTCGCCCCCGTCGTCATCACATCATCGACGAGGATGACGTTCACTTTGGGCACAATATCGACACGCCGAATCATCGACCCGCTGCGTCCTGCGGCGCGAGCAGCCCCGCTTTTCCCAGACTGGCTGCTGCTTCCCACACGCAAGCGCACTGCATCGATGACGCGTACACGCATCCGCGAGCGCCCATCATCAGCATCAACGCGCGCATGCAACAGACCCACCGCTACTCCGTGCGCCACATCGAGCGCCACGAGTTGTCCGCGAAAACGCCTGGCAAAGCGTGACGGAGCCGGCACGACCCATATTTCATCCGCATCAAGTGTTCGCCACGCCGCCTCGCGCGCCACATGTTCCCCCAACGTGATCCCACAGCGCCACAGAAATTCACTCAGATCTACGCGTGGACGATGCTTGGCAGCCAGAACGATCGAACGCAGCGCTCCCGCATATTCGCCCAGTGCCCACGCCATGATCATCTGCTGTTCGTTCACCTCAACCGCCTGCCAGGCGCCCGGATCATTCGTGGCAATGGCACGGCAACGCTCGCACAGAATCGCATCCCACTTACCGCACCCCACGCATTGCACGGGCAAGATCAGGTCCGACAGTGCATGGGACCCCCTCGTCAATGTGTGATGCAAAAGGTGAGTTGCGTCGGCGTAATCCACTCCTCCAGCAGACCTCATTAGGTGCCTCGTGTCGACTCACACGGGCCGTTCTGTGGATAACCCGTCTCAGCCCGGATAGGAAATCTCGCGAACGGGGGCGCCCACGGCCTGCCACACCGACCCTGAACGCGAATACAGGTTCCCTTCTCGGGTGCGGATGTAGATGTTCGAGGGTGTCGCCCCTCCACTGATCATCTCGACCTCACCAGGCACAGGCATGGTGGAGCCGAATCCACCCAGGGGCTCGATGCGGATCTGAGGTGAAGAATCCGAGGCGGACTCGTCGAATACGAGCGTCACGGTGCCAGCCCACGACACGTCATTGACCGTGGCAGACGTGGCGCTGACCTGGATGGGCGTGCCCACGCTGGTCGGCACTCCCTGAGGGTCACGCACGATCGGCGCGACCCACACCGAACGGGTCGTACCGACTTCGCGGATCAGAGCCAGGCGCGCACCGTCGGGTGAGACCTCCACCGAGTGAATAGTGTGGGAGTGGTCAAATGGTGAGGGGAGCTCAATGTAGGTGCCGCCCAGCCCCATGATGTAGATGGGAGAACCTGGCGTGGTTGACGACGTTGCCCACGCCATGTCGAAGCGGTCGACTGAGGGCCATGATGGCGAGGCGACCGGATGCGCGACCTGCCCGCCATCACCGTCAGCAATATAGACAGTGTCCTGCCCCACCCACGCCATCGCAGCATCAGAGGTGGGTCCAATTGCCGGCTTTGACGCGTCTGGCCCAATTTGCTCCGGGGTAAGAAGCAGGCGCGTGGAATTGCCAGATACGCTGACAAAACCTGTATCTGAAATCCCCACCGCACTGTCCATGCGATAGTCGGGACCCAGCGGCACTGCCAGGTCCTCGATCGTCGCACCCTCAGACACAATGCGCACCGAGGTGACGGACGTGGATTGCGTTAACGTGGTGTAGATCTGCCAGTACAGTTCCGTCGGGTCCTGTACCGGCGCGACCTGCCCGTTAAGCGCCACGCTGGCCACCTGGTTGTCAACGCTGATTCCTCCTGCGCCCAGGGCTACGCCTTCTGGAATCGCCGAGGTGACGGCCGGCGCGATCGACTGGGATGGTCCTGCGAGGAGTCCTTCCATAAGGTGAGTAGCCAGGCGGCGGATCGGATACCATCGCGGATCAGGCACCAGCGCTCCCCCGTCATTGGACGGGAAATACAAGGAAACGAGCTGGTGGGAGGCTGCCAAGGATGCTTCCGACACCATGACCCCATCGTCCAGAGAATCGATGCGCCACTGACCATCTTCCTGGACCAAGTGGAACGACCGTGCGATCTGAGAACCCGATTCGGAGGGTGTCAGCACACCGTTGGCGTCGATTGTTGCGACCGCGGGGGCAGTGACCTCTGTCGTCACATCGCCCGTACCTTCCTGCAACTGTGTCGAGGGTGTCGACGCGGTCGCATACACCTGAATCATTGTGGTCGGCTGCCACGTCTGGGCAGCTTTTTCGGTCAGATACAGGCGCGCCGCTGCAAAATCGTCAGTTGTGCCGGCAGCGCACGCCAGCAGGAAATCGGACACCAACATGTCCGGGGTGCTGCCCTGAGCCGGGCCACCTGCCGCCACTTCAACCGGTTCGGCTGATGGCGTGGGAACGTCGAACGGGTGGGGCGAGCTGGCAGTCGGCAACACTGAGCAGGCAGCAGCTGACAATGCCATCGCAATGCCTGTTGCGCATGCGAGTGCACGCATAAGGACCGGCGACTGCGAGACGGGCGAACCTGCTGACCGGTGCCGCACACCGCATGCACGCGCGATTCGATTCAGCCTCATTCCGCCTCGCCTCCTTCGGACGAACCATCCTCGCGCCCCTCGCCCCATTCATCCTTCCAAAGTTCCAGCGGGCGGGATGCCACGGCTGTGCCCACCTTGCGCGGCAACGTGATGACGAATGAAGATCCTGCTCCCGGCACGCCCCAGGCTTCAATGGTGCCGCCATGCAGGTTGATGTCCTCGCGCGCAATTGCCAGACCCAGCCCGGTTCCACCCGTTGTGCGCGTGCGAGCGGGGTCAGCTCGGAAGAAACGGTCGAAGACATGGGAAACGGTCTCTTCACTCATCCCCACGCCGTGATCGTGCACCCGCAGGGCGACATCGGTGTCGGTGGCGGCAATGTCGATATCAACGGCGCGGCGCTCCGCGTGTTCGATCGCATTGACAACGAGGTTGCGGACAACTCGTTCGACGCGGCGCGAGTCGATCTCTGCGTCGCATCTGTTTTCTGGGTTGTGGATGATGATCGGCACGTTGAGACGCTCAGCGAGTTCACTGTGATCGTTGACCACTTTCGCTGCGAGTGCACGCAGATCCGTGGACTCGGCATCCAGCAGGGCACTTCGGGCGTCGTAACGGGAAATCTCCAGCAGATCAGCCAGCATGGAGTCAAAGCGTTCGACCTGTTCGTGAAGGAGCTCGGCAGATCGCTTCGTCGATGGGGATAAGTTGTCGCGATCCTTCCAGATCATCACTTCCGCCATGCGGATTGTGGTCAGCGGGGTGCGCAGTTCATGTGAGACATCGGAGACGAAACGCTGCTGGAGTTTCGACAGCTCGTCATACTCGGTGATGCGGTGTTGCAGGGAATCCGCCATGTTGTTGAAGGCCTGTCCCAAGCGAGCCATTTCGTCGACACCTGTCACCGGTACGCGTGCGTGCAGGTCGCCCTCGGCCAGTCGCGATGCGGCGGACGAGGTGATGCGCACAGGACCCATCAGGTGATACAGAATCAGGAAAACTGCCAGCGGCAACACGATCGCAATAGGGATGACGGCCCAGCCCAGGGAGCGCATCACCATCGTGATGATGTTCTGTTCCTGTTTGAGCGAGTAGATAATGTACATTTCGTACAGCCCGGCGCGCGGCAGGTTGACCTGAGAGCCGACGATGATGCCCGGCTGTTCACTGCCATCCCTGTCGTGCAGCGCCACGGATTGCCACTGACCGCTGGTCGATTCAACAACCGCGTCACGCAGTGGGTCCGTGATGGTTGTCAAGTAGTCGACGTTGATAATTTCGTTGATGCGGAAATTAGTGTCGGACGAGGGCGAGCGAAGCACCATCACCGACACTGCTCCGGCGCCGGCAGCTGAACCACGCACATTAGCCACCATTCGACGCGCCAGCTCCTGAACCTGGTCAGGGCTGGAGGCTGTCGACTGGTCGAACATGGATTGCGCGGAAGCGAATCGAACACCAGCGTCCTCCAAGATGGCGTCTTTCCTGTTATCGAAGACACTGTCGGTGAGCTGCTCGGACGTGATCAGAGCAAAGATAATCAGCAGTGCCAGCGCCGAGGCGCACAGTGACAGGGCGATACGCACTGAAAGCGAGCTGCGTGCCTTTTGCCAGAGCCACAGGCGTTCATGCCAGCGCGGTTGCCGAGTGGCCGCGTCCGATTCCGGTGCAGTGTCACGACCCTGTTCCGGCACGATACCCCACTCCGCGCACAGTAATGACGATTTCGGGGCGCTCCGGATCGCGTTCAATCTTCGAGCGCAGACGCTGGACGTGGACGTTGACCAGACGAGTGTCGGCAGCGTGACGGTAGCCCCACACTTTTTCCAGTAGTTCCTCGCGCGTAAACACCTTCCACGGGGCGCGGCACAGCGCAACCAGCAGGTCGAATTCGAGCGGTGTCAACGCGATGGTCTCGCCGCCTCGGCGCACCACGTGTCCGGCCACATCAATGGACAGTTCGCCCAGGCGCAGGTGTTCCTCGGCGCTTTCGTCTCGACCTCGCAGGCGGGCCTTCACACGGGCGACAAGTTCCCTGGGTTTGAACGGCTTGGGTACGTAGTCATCTGCACCGGCTTCGAGTCCGGCCACCACGTCAGCAGTGTCGGAGCGTGCCGTCAGCATGACGATGGGAACGTCGGATTCGCGCCGAAGCCTACGACATACTTCAATGCCGTCAATTCCCGGCAGCATCAGGTCCAGCAGCACCAGATCTGGAGCATCAGTGTGGAATTCATCGAGCGCACGAGCACCGTCTTCCACTGCGGTGACGATGAAGCCTTCAGATTCGAGGACGATGCCGATCATCTCCGCCAGTGCGACGTCATCATCTACCACCAGGATATGTGCTGCCATAATCACAATAGTGTCACGAAATGGACAATTTTTACAGTCGACCCGCTTTCAACTTCCGTTCCTTTTGTGGCACTCACGGTCGTGAAAAATAGAATTGTCCATGACTTCATGGCACGATTAAAAACGATCACTGCACTGACACTAATGTCCAAGGAGTCAGACCATGAGTGAAAGCGATCAGTCGCGTACATTCGACCAATCGGCATCGGAGGGCGCATCGTCGTCTCCGCCTTACGAGGCCAATCAGACCGCGCCCGAAGCCGGCCACGACGCTTCCTGGTCAGCACCAGGTTCTGGATCCGCGTCTTCCGCATCACAATTTGATTCCACCGCTACCGGCGGTGCATCTGGCCACGCCGGAGCCTATAAGCCAGGTTCCGACTCACGTGAAGGGCCTGATTCATCCTGGGGTGCTCCGCCACCGCGGTGGGGACAGCGCACGTCGTTCGCTCCGCCTGCCAATGGATCTGACCAATTCGCCGCACCCAGCCAGCCAGCCTCACAGGCTTCCGCCCAGTGGTCGCATGCAAGCGACCACTCGGCGCCAGGGGGCAGTGATCAGAACTTTGCTCCCGGTGCCGGCCCTGCCCCGCAGAATGCTCCTCGGGCGCAGCAATGGGGCCTGGGTGACCCCAAGCCAGGGGTCATTCCGCTGCGCCCTCTCCAGATCGGTGAACTGTTCGAGGGAACGTTCCGTGCGATGCGTTCGAACCCGTCTGTTGTTTTCGGTTTCACCCTTGTCGTCGTCCTGATCGTCGCAGTGATCACCGCGATCATCTCGTCTTTGACGGTCGATTCGGTCTTCAACAAGCTTTTCCCGCTGATCGACCAAACTGACGAAGACCCAACCGTTCTCATTGACTTCATCCTGTCCGACCTGTCCAGCATCGCCACCAACCTCGGTATCAACGCGGTGACTACCACCGTTCTTCTGACGATCTCCACCGTGCTGGTCACCGGCGTGCTGTGCGCAACCGTTCAGGACGCTGTTTTGGGCAGGGCGTGCACACTGGCGGAAGCGTGGAACCAGATCAAGTCACGCGTAGGCGTGCTGTCCCTGTACGGTTTGCTCCTGTCGATCCCCAGCATCGCCATCGGTGCGCTGATGATCTTCGTGCTCACTCAGTTGGGAAGTGCTCAGGAAAGCGACATGCAGCGCATTGTCATCATGCTCCTTGTTGCCACCGTCGCGGCACTCATTGTCTCACTGATCTACCTGTTCCTGCTGATTCGACTCCTGTACGTCGAAATCGTCATCGTCATCGAACGCGCCGGCCTGATCGACTCCATCAAACGCTCATGGAAGCTGACCAAAGGCAGTTTCTGGCGCACATTCGGACGCTACGCGCTGATCTACATTCTGCTCACTGCGCTTGTATCTGTCGCCAGCGGCGTGGTCGGTGCCGTCACGGGCCTGCTCGCATTGACCGGCTCCCCCACCATTTTGTTCGTCTCGTCCGTCCTGGGCACAACGATCGCGCAAGCCATCACGCTGCCGGTCGTCGCCTGCTTTACGACACTGATGTATGTCGATGAACGCATGCGCAAGGAAAACCTCGGCCCCGCCCTGGCTCAAGCTGCCCGCGCCTGACTGGCAGGCCACTGATGCGAATCGTCAACCTGGACGTGCCCGTCACTCCGGATGCCCCAGAGGCTCAGGAGTGGCTCCAACGCGAGCTTTCCAAGACGCGCTATCAGTTTCCAGACCCCGTCGACAAGTCCGGTGAGACACTCCTGCAGCGCATCCTGCGATTTCTTCAGGAGCAGTCTTTTCCTACATTGCCCGGCTTCAAGATTCTCATGGTGGCGCTGGCTGTCTTTGCCGTGCTTCTCATTGTCGCGCTGATCCTCAACCCCATTCGCCTGCGCAACCGTGTGCGTTCTCATTCGGTCATGTCCGACCAGGACGTCTCCGCACGCCAGGCGCATGACAACGCATCTAGCTATCTGAAAGAGGCGGACTTCGCGCAGGCGTTCATTTGGGGAATGCGCTACCTGGTCCTGAGTCTTGACGAGCGTGACGTCGTGCGTGCCACGCCTGGCCTGACCGCTCATGAAGCGGCCACGGCTGCCAGCGCGCAGTTTCCAGACTCGCGCGACTCCCTCGTCAATGCGTCCGCGCTGTTCGATGCTGTCCTGTACGGCAGGTCAACTCCGACACGTGACGATGTCACCCGCCTGATGAAACTGACGAAAGCGCTACGCACTTCACGCACCTCCTCAGGCGAATCACTCGCAGGTGACCCACCGTCAGGCGACTCGTCTCCAGACGGCTCAGTATCTGAACACTCACCCTCAGACGCTGACCGTGTTCCCTCAGCCCAGGGGGCCAAGTGAATCAGCAACGAGCCACGGTCGCCACGCTGTCCGCACGGCAACGACTGCGCGAAAGCAAACCCCTGCTGATCCTGATCGGCATCATTGTCGCGTGCATGGCGCTCCTGCTGATTATCCCGACCAATTCGCAGGATCGGCGCCCATTTTCCGCCGGAAATCTGCACGATGAAGGCTCGGCCGCCCTCATTGAAGTCCTGCGCGAACAAGGGGTGAATGTCTTCGTCACGTCTTCGCCGGAGGACGCTATCGCCCGCGCTCAGCAGCCTGATACCACGCTCGCAGTCGCAGGAGATGTGGTGCCACTGAATTTTCAGATGTACACCGACCGGATCGACTCAATCGTGTGGATCGCGAACGGTCAGATGACCGGCCCGGAATTCAACGGCGTCACGTTTGCCGGCACGTCCCAGCTTCTGCCTGGTGTCCTGAAACCGGACGTCCCTGCGACGGTTCGTTTGCTGGAGGATTCAACGTGCCGGTCCGAGGCGGCCAAGCGGGCCGGAAAGATTTCGAAGTCCGAGGTCACAGTCAGCGTGCACGAACCGTGGACCGGGTGCTTCGAGCAGTCTTCCGGCCAATTTGTCTACGCTGAGAAGATCGAGGGTGACCAGTACCGCGCCATTATCCCCGGCGGGGCGGTGGTGCAGAACAAGACGATCGCTCAGGCGGGTAATGCTGCGTTGGCGTTGAACACCCTGGGCCGCAACGCGAACCTGGTGTGGTTCGTGGGCTCACTGAACGCCGGCACGACGGTTGCCGCACCTGCCCCTCCGATGCCGCTGTGGCTCAAATACGGAATTTTACTGCTGGGCCTGACGATGGCAATGCTGGCGTGGGTCAAAGGCGTGCGTCTTGGTCGCCTCGTTCCTGAAAACCTGCCCACGCCTGTCCCCGCCATTGAAACCGTCCAGGGACGAGGACGACTCCTGCGTTCCAACCGTGCGCACGCCCACGCAGCCACGTCGTTGCGCGTCCACACGGCACGAAGGATTGCCCGCCGCCTGGGGGTCACCGACCATTCCTCACGCGCCGCGCTGACCGAGGCGATTAGAGCCTCAGGTGTGGATGTGATGCGTGCTGACGACACATTGTGGGGGCCGGCCCCCACCAACGATCAGGATCTTGCCCGCCTTGCACAGGAACTCAAACAATTGGAGGCTGATATTCGCCATGAGTGACCAGATGACCAATGACCAGATGAGCACCCCACCTCACCAGTCTTCTCACGAGTTCTCTCAAGAAGAGTTCGAGTCAGCCCAGCAATCCTTGCTGCGGATCCGCTCCGAGATCAGCAAAGCGGTTGTCGGCCAGGATCAGGCCGTCACCGGCTTGATTATTGCGCTCGTGGCAGGCGGACATGCACTGATTGAGGGTGTGCCCGGCGTTGCGAAGACACTGCTGGTGCGCTCCCTTGCTGCGGCTGTGGATCTTGAGATGACACGAGTCCAGTTCACGCCCGACCTGATGCCGGCTGACATCACCGGGTCGATGGTGTGGAACGCGGGCGATTCGTCCTTCGAGTTTCGCGAAGGCCCGGTCTTTACGAATATCCTGCTGGCCGATGAGATCAACCGCACCCCACCAAAGACCCAGTCCGCTTTGCTTGAAGCAATGGAAGAACACCAGGTCAGTGTTGATGTCACGACTCATCGTCTGCGTGAGCCGTTCATGGTGGTCGCCACGCAGAACCCCGTTGAGCAGGAGGGAACCTATCCCCTGCCTGAAGCGCAGCTGGACCGTTTCCTGGTCAAGCTCGACATGCCGCTTCCGCCGGCAGATGTGGAACGGGAAGTGCTGGCACGTCACCAGCGCGGATTCGATCCTCTGCAGCTCAGGCAGGCGGGAGTGGAACCTGTCGCCACGGCTGATGATCTGGCTCTGGCCCGAAAGGCTGCTGCGCACATCAACGTGGACGACGCAGTAATCGCCTACATCGTCGATCTTGTCCAGGCAACCCGTCGTTCCCCGGCAACATCGCTCGGTGTCTCGCCACGAGGCGGTACCGCCCTGTTGGCCACGTCGCGGGTGTGGGCGTTCCTGATGGGTCGATCATTTGTCACTCCTGATGACGTCAAGGCGATGGCGCCGGCAACTCTTGCGCATCGTCTCTCACTGAATGCTGAAGCAGAACTGGAAGGTACGACAAAAACGGCAGTGATCAACAACGTCCTGGCGACGGTGGCGGTTCCACGGTGATTATCCCTTCGTGGAGAGCTGTCGCCCTCACGGCGCTTGGCATCATCCCCATCATCTTTTTCCCCACGATGACATTGACGGTCGCGTGGTTCCTCCTCGTGGTGGCGATGGTGCTGGTTGACAGTGCGCTCGCGCTTTCGCCGCGAAGGCTGGAAGTCACGAGGGAGACGCCTTCACCTATTCGTGCCGGCACTGATTCAGTCTGCACCCTCACTCTGGCAAATCCCTCCGGCAGGGTCGTGCACATGGATGTGCGCGATGCATGGCCGCCGTCGGTGCGCCAGGAGCCTCGTCGTCACCATGTGCGTCTCGAGGCGCACGGTAAGGCGCGATTGCGGACAGCGATTTTTCCTGCCAGGCGTGGCACGGTTTTTTCTGATTTTGTCACCGTGCGCGCGTGGGGTCCACTTCGGCTGGGGTCCCGTCAGGTGTCGTTGCGAGCTGACCTGACGCTGACAGTGATCCCGGAGTTCCGCTCGCGCCGCCTGCTCCCGTCCCGACTGCAGCGCCTCCACGATCTGGATGGGTCAACGGCCACGGTTCTGCGCGGACCGGGCACCGAGTTTGATTCTCTGCGCGAGTATGTCATCGGTGATGACCCTCGTGACATTGACTGGCGTGCCACTGCCCGCTCACGCGACCTCATGGTGCGCACGTGGCGCCCTGAAAGAGATCGCCACGTGGTGATCGTTGTGGATACCGGGCGCGCAGGATCCCTGCTTCTGGGCCCCACAGATGTGGAGATGATTCGCAGCAGCGACCTTTCAGTAGTTGAAGAACATACGCATGACGCTGACGTGGTGGATGTCGGGTCGGCGCCTCGCCTGGATTCAGGTATTGAAGCGACGCTGCTTCTGGCAGCTTTAGCTGATCGAGGTGGGGACAAGGTGCACGTGATGGCGGTTGACCGTCAGGTGCGTGCCCGTGTCAGCGGTCTGACGGGGCCGCGTCTTCTCAACCAGCTGGCGATCGATTTTGCCGGCGTGCAGCCCACCGTTGAACCTACTGACTGGAATAAGGTGATCGTGGAAGTAGGGCGCATGGTGCATCACCATTCGCTGCTGGTCCTGGTTACCGAAGTTCCGCCGTTGGGGTCAGATCCTGACTTTGTGGATTCTGTGGCAGCCCTGTCGCGCAATCATCGTGTGGTCGTAGCATCGGCGCGTGACCCGCATCTGGATCACATGCTGTCAGAATCTGACACGATTGATCAGGTGTATGGCGCGGCAGCTGCTTCCGCTGCCCGCCGTGAGATCCGTCAGGCCTGTGAGGACCTCAATCGCATCGGTGTGATGACGCTCGACGTGTCGGCGGGTCTGCTCAGCGCCAAACTGGCTGACTTGTATGTGCAGCTGAAAGGCCAGGGACTGGCCTAGTACAGGTCAGGCAGCAACGGGTTGCGCGTAGCCGGCATCCGATTCCAGATCGCCAATGATCCCGAGCTTGTGGGCACGCCCTCCGAGGATGAACGTGTACAGCCACAGTGCGGTGATGACCAGTACCCCACTGCCGATGCGAATCCAGTTCGGCAATGATGATGGCGTCACGAATCCTTCGATGAAACCGGAGATTGCCAGGAGGATCACCAGGCCGCCGCAAATCACCACCATTGACCTGCCAGCTCGCGCAAGGGCTCGTCCGCGGGTGGTACCACCAGGGCTGATCAATGCCCAGAACAGGCGCAGCCCTGCCGCACCGGCAATGAAGATCGCCGTCAGCTCGGGCAGACCGTGCGGAAGGATGTAATGCAGGAAGAAAGCTGGCCCCGCATAGTGCACAACCAGCGCACCTGTTACCCCCATGGAGACAGCATTGCTGTAAATGATCACGAACGGCATGATTCCGGTGATACCCGCGCCGATCATCTGGATGGCGATAAATGCGTTGTTAAACCATACGGATGCGCCAAACTGGGCGTTCGTGTCTTGTGAGTAGTACTCCACGAAGTCGTGGAAGACGAATGATCGTGCTGCTTCCGGCTCCATCAGCGTTTCAATGGCAGCGGGGTTGCGTCCCAGCCACACAATTTCAGTGATGGTAATCGTCAGGAACAACGCCATGATGGCGATTGTCCACCACCGCACTTCGTACAGTGCGGCAGGCAGCGTCACTTTGAACCATCGAGCCATGCCAACCAGGGATGCGCCTGACGTTCCGGTCAGGCGTGAACGCGCTCGCGCCAGGTCGTTGGACAGTTGGTGGATGAGGTCCGGATCAGGCATGGTGGCGCGTATCATCGCCAGGTCCGAAGATGCACGCCTGTACAACAGGCTGAGTTCGTCAATCTGATCGCCGTCCAGGCGGCGCATCCGTGCAAGCGTATGGAGTCGATCCCATGAAGGCGACCGCGAAGCTTTCAGCGCATCTATGTCCACTCGAGCTAGCATGTCATACATGAGCCCAAACGTCTCGCCCGTACGCAAGATTTCCGATAACCGGTTGAAAACCGGCGAGGGTGTCTCCCTGGACGTCTACCCCGCCTCCCCCGTGGTGCGTGGGTTGGCTCTCCTTATCGATATGTATGTGTATATCGCCACCTTCGGCAGCGTGTTCTTGCTGATGGCGTTTCTGGGCACCTTTGACTCAGGGTCACTGGAACGCATCGGTGTCATCGGCACGATGGTGATGATCTTCCTGATCGCCCCGATGACTGTGGAGTTTTTGACGCATGGTCGCTCACTGGGCAAATGGGCGTTCCACCTGCAGGTTGTTCGAGATGACGGTGGTCCTGTCACGATGCGTCAGATCGCGATGCGAGCGGTGTCCGCGCTCCTGGAAATTTTCATGACGATGGGGTCGGTTGCCGCGGTGACATCGCTGGTCAACAAGCAGTCAAAGCGTCTGGGTGATATCGCTGCAGGAACGATCGTGGTCCGACTGCCTGAGCCGGCACATTTTGTTCCCCTGGTGATGCCACCGGAGTTGAAGCGATGGGCTGACACTGCGTTGTTCACTGATCCTGGAAGTGACGTGAGGGCGTACGGCCTGTATCTGATGCGCACGATCGCAACCATGTCGCCAGCTCAGCGCGCTCAGCTCACATCGGAGTACGCCCACTCGTTGCTGGAGTATGTCTCACCTGCCCCGCCCACGGCTGATGCGGAGCGTTTCATCGCGGCATTCCTGGTGACATTGCGTAATCGCGAGTATGTGCGCGACGTGCGTCGCCATCACCGTGATGACGTTCAAAGGTCACGCGCAGGCGCCGTGCCTTTTGAGATCGGTGCTGCCTGAACTATTCCTTGTCCTCAGGAGTCATTCCCTGTGTCGTAATCACATGGAACCGTGATTTTCTGGCCTCGTGATCACCAGCGAAGGGGCCGCGTTCAGCCTGCCAGGGGCAGTTGGGTGTGTCTTTCCCGTCAATTGACGAGGGGGCAGCCGGGTCGCCTTGTTGGGCGTGGTGCGCGACGCATTGAGCCACTGGTGAGGCTGAATCGGTGTGGGCGGCATCGCGGACTGCGTCAACGAGCGCCATCAGGTCATCGGCCGATGGTGGTGCCGGGTCAAACGAGCTCTGCAAACGCACGATTTGCCATCCTTGAGGGGCAGTCAGATTATTCGCGTGGCGTTCACACAAGTCGTATGCGTGCGGCTCGCTCGCTGTTGACAGTGGACCGAGGACGGCCGTCGAATCGGCATAGTCATACGTCAATGTTGCAACAGGAGCCCCTGCGCATCCGGGTTTGGAACAGTGTCGAGCCAGCATCACGCCTTCTACTGTAGGGTGGCCTGACGCCGGTTGCGTGGAGGCACACCCAAGGTTGACTGCCATTTTCGCCATGTCATCGCTTACAGTGGCCATGTGCCTACACGGAGTCAAGGTCGTCGTGATCGCCACGGACGAGGGATGCGCGGACCACAGTTTGTTCCGGGCATCCCTGCGCGCATGACGCGGCGCGCACAGTTTGTGCGCTGCGTTCAAGATGCTGTCAGTGAGCTGACTGAACGGTGGCCAGCTGTGGCGACCATTGAATTCGGTGTGGAGGATGTTCCACCGTCCGATCCTGCTGCGTGGGAGGACCATTCGGTGGTCATTGCCCGCATTTTTCCCGCTGATCGCCGGCGCGGGCTGCGTGACCGTATCGTCGTGTATCGCCGGGCGATGGAGCTGCACAGCGCGCGCTCAGACATGGACACGGTGATGCGTCAGATTCTGGCTGACCGTATTTCGCATATTCTGGCGATTCCGCCCGACGAGCTCGAAGAGTATTTCGACATGTAGTCGCTTCAGTCCGGTCCGCTTATCGGCTGGGCGTCATGAGGATCGTTTCCTGGCCTTGTCCTAATCCGGCGTGATCCAGCCCCGTCACCGCGTGAAGCATACCTGTCGGTGTCTTCACACTCAGTGCGAGGCTGACGTGGACCGGCTGGCTGGCTTCGAGTGTCTGCTGAGCTGCTTCGTCCAGATCGATCTGCGTGCTCGTCCCGGCCGGCAGGTCGTATGTGAGATCCCCGATGCTCACCTGTGTGGCGTTCGCGCCGGTGGTGACAAGCACGGACATGGTGCTCAGTTCTGCACCGCTGGCAGTTTCGAGGGCTGTTGGACGCGCCACCTGCTCCTCAGCCAGAATGTCACTCAGGAGTGCCCCGAGGTCCTGGCGAGCCGGGATGGTGAGCGTCGTGACGGGAGCGACCCCGACGGATGCATCTCTGTCTTCCCAGTGCGTCTGCGACCCGTTCCATTGGCTCCCAACCGTCTTCACCATCACGGTTGTCGCGATGGGCACATCTGATTGGACGCGAATTGCACGAGCCTGGTCATCCAGCGTGGAAATATCCACATCCAGAACTGTCCCGTTGTCCACGGTGAGCTGGTCGGTGCCGGCCAACGGCGTTGTTCCCACGGGGTTCAGCACGCTCAACGTGACCTGCGCGTTCTCTCCGCTGGGTACGGCGATACGGATGGCTGCTGATTCGAGTGCGGTGCGATCCGGCAACGCTATGACGGAGTCCAGCGATGCTGGCTGCCCTGCAATTCGCGTCAGTCCCAACGGTGTCTCACCGTTCATGCCGGATGACTGTGCCCAGGCGATGAGGCCGGGACCGTCGGCTCGAACGTGCAGTGCAAGGCGCTCATATCCTGGGAACCAGGAGGCTGCCAGCAGCGACATGCGTGATTGGGGCGGGACAACGACGGCAGGTCCTGGCGTGGTGGTCGGGCCAGATTCGCTGATTGCATCGATGGAAACCTGTGTCGACTTGTCGGATGGGTTGACCAGTTGGAGCACGACGTCCTCACCCACGAGAGTACTTCCGAGCGCAACCCACTGGTCCTGCAGAGCTGGTCGGCATGTGTCGAGCGCCAAGGAGCGCAGTTCTCCTCCGCCGTTTCCTGACAGCACCAGCGCGGTGGCACGTTGCACGCGCTCTCCTGTCACGGTGAGTGCCACGTGTGGTTCGTTCTTTGCAGCATCGTTCCCGCCAGCGTTGACACCAGAGGATCCGGCAGGTGACACCCACCATTGCGCCGGCATCCGCGTATTGCCGACGGCTTGCGGGTCGTCCAGGCCTCCCGGGCAGCCCAGTGTCACTGACGAGGGGGACGCCGTCACAACCGGAGCTTCAATACGGGCCGGGCCGATGGCACTGGGCTGCGTTGTGGCGGAGCGTGCGGCCAGGTAGCAGATTGACGCGATAGCCATAATCGTGATCAGTGCGGCGACCATCGGTCGCCGTGAGCGTGCCAGCTTCGTGCGGGGCACGGCTGTGGGTGTGTGCGCGGTACTCATGTGCGCCTCCTGAGTGGCACGAGGCCCATAATGCAGGCGGCTCCGGCCACAGCGAGCACAACGCGCCACAGGGTCTGCGGCCACCACGACCAGGTGATGACAAGGTGCCCCGATTCTGGCAGTGCAAAGCCTTGAGCCCAGGTGGCTTCCGAGGGTGTCACGTATTCAAGTGCGCGCCCGTCCACAGTGGCATGCCAGCGCGCATCTGAACGCTCCGCCCACACCAGGGTGGCAGGGGCTCCCTCGTCCACCCCTGCTCCAGTATCAAGGGCGACTGACGTGCCGAGTTGAGTGGAGTCAATCGGCGTCGTGCCGATCCGTAAGTGTGCGGGCTGGGCTGAATCTGGTCGGACTCTCCACAGGGCACCCGCATCCGTGTCACCTACTTTTTCCAGTGCCGCCACTTTGTCGAGTGATTCTTCGACGTTGGCCTGGCAGTGAGAAGCAGCCGCGTGGGAACCTTTCGATCCGGTGCACACCACTGTGTCGATGTTGTGCTGGTACAGGATGCGCGCAGCCTGCTCGTCAGGGGTCGCAACCAGCGTGGCGAGTGCGCTGAGAAGCTGCGCGGATGCGGGGTCTGGGAGGGCTGCATCGCCATCCGCCTCGCTCGGACTGACTGCGATCAGACGGGCCCATCGTGTCAGCGCTGAATTATCGGTCCATGACACATCTTGGGCGCGCAGGATCCACGCGGCCAGTGCGCCTTGAGCGCGCGTCGCGTCCTCGTCTTCCTGATGATCATGCGGACCGGCCGCGCCTGTCCCCTCGGCTGAGCCAAACGCTTCAGCGGACGGTTCGAGTGGGGCGATCACGAGGGTGCGTCCGCCTCGCGGTGATTCCTGTGCGTGAGTGGACACAGCTGGCAGGGCCGGGCGCGATGTGGCGGTGACTCTGCTCGCCGTTGGGGGCGCCATCATCATCGTGACCCACACGATCATGGGGACCAGCGCGGTGCAGGCAACCAGTGCGGTGGCTGCGCTACGGATGAGAGGCGGGCGCTGCGACCATGCGCGCATGCGCACAGTCAGCTCACCGTCTTCAGCCTTGGCCGTGTAGTGCGGACTGTCGCACGTTGACAGCGCGAGGGTCATGCCCAACAGTCCCAGTGAAATAAAGGGGCCGGGCCACGCATAGGCTACCGTGTCTGCAGCGAGCCATCCGACAGGGGCATGAGCACCGGCCCCCAGTGCCACTGGCACTGTGCTCACACCGTAGGCTGCGAACAGGCTCAGCGCTGCCACGGCCATTCCCCACATGCGGGTGAAGGGCTCATGGGCACGCACAGGGAGGATGCTCAACAGGGCGCACACCGCCAGCATGACAATAACGACCGCCCCGCAGATGAGCGCTGTGGTCAAACCGTGAATATTCAGCCACGTCCACACCGACGGGTTGTGTCTGCTGAGTTCTCCGTAGGGGGCACGAATGTCAAAGGGCAGACCCAGTGCGATCTGCCAGGCCTGCGCAGGAGGAACTGCAAGTGTTCCACCGCCAGGCGTGATGAGCGCGTGCCAGCTCGTACCGCCAGTACGGATCGCCGCGCTGACCAATGGGGTGATCACAACTCCAGCAGGCACGAGGGACCACGCGAGGGCGGCGGCACGCCTCCTCCACCGCATCAGTGCAACGGCGGCGATCAGCACAGCCGCACCCATCAGGGCAGGCACCGCGCTCACGATGACGGCCAGGCTGATTGCCGCAATCCCCCACGCTCCGCCGGCACGGACATGGCGGTCAACAGTCGCCACACCATCCGCGCTCGGGACGACCAGTGTTGGCTTTGCGCGGCTGATCAGTCGGATCCAGCCCCACGCTGCCAGGGGAAGAAAGACGTGGACGAGGGCGGCGCTGAGACGTCCGTGGAGTAATGCCAGCAGCAATGTCGGGGGGCAGGCCCACACCATGCACATGACGACTCGAAGGCGCACTGAGGTCGTCACAGCGCACGAAAGGGCCCACATTGTCAGGCACGATGCCGGTATGGCTGCGGCCAGCAAAAGAGCAGTTGCATACGTTGGGGATACTCCCACAGCGCACAACGGCGCAATGAGCACCGTGAGAAGAACGAGGAACGGGTCAGGAACAGCAGCAATTCCACTGCCTGACGGCAACCACCATGTCAGCGCGGCTTGCGCCGTCTGTTTCCATGTCGATGGCAATGCAAGCCAGGCACCTCCGCGCAGGGTGGACAGATGCGAGTGCCAGAGGACGATACTGAGTGCGACAGTGATCACGGTCATCACTGTGAACGTCACAGCACTGGTCATGCGGTAGCTGCGCAGTGAGGCATGCTGGATGGGGTCGCCCTCGTCCATGTCGTTGCGTGCGCGAATGGTGCGGGCTCGAAGTTTACGGGCGCGCCACACCTCGCGCGGACTGGCTTCCACTGATGCGAGTACTCGTCGAGGCAGTGTGGCGGTGCGGGCGGCAAGGTGTCGAGCGCGAATCAGGTCGGGCGTGTGCGCGACCAGCTTGAGCCAGGCGCTCAGCTCAGGTATCGCCAGGTGGGCGGCACTGGTCATGATCCTGCCGATGGCACGCAGCGGTGTCCACACGGTCAGAGCCACCATGAGCAGCGGAAGTTGCCACCATGGTGCAGCCACCATCCAGTTGAACAACTGGGCATAGCGGCGTACCTGGAAAGACGCGTCATCGGGATGGTCAGTGCCTTGGTCATGCAGGCTGGCCTGTTCATGTCGTACTCGTGCCTTCGGGTCAACGACGACGCGGTACCCGGCGCGCCGCGCCCTGCGGCCGAACTCCAGTCCGTCACCGAAAGGTCCGAGGTAGGGGCTCAAGCCGCCCAGTTTCGTCCATGCCTGCCTGCTCACCAGCATGCCGGCGGTGCCGACCGCGAGGACATCGGACGTGTCATCGTATTGACCTTGATCGATCTCATCGGGCATTACTGTGTCGACTCGCCGTGCTGAACGGGTGGCGCGAATACCCAACTCAAGGAGGCGTGAGCCGTCCATTGCGACCTGTTTGGCACCGACCACGCCGATTGTGCGTCCGCTCTGGGCGGTATTCCACTGACGAGACAGACACTGTGGGTGCGCCACACAGTCATCGTGCATGATCCACAGCCACGTGGAATTATCGATCAGTTCAGCCACGCGATCGTTGTCGGCATATGCACGGTGGATGGCGTCAGAGAGGTTGCGCGCACCTGGTGTTGAGACGAAGGTGGTCGGAACCGTGAAGTCACGAATGGCATTGTCGAGCGTGGCGTGTTCGTCAGCCTGGGCGGCAGTGTGAGGTGGCCGGGGATCCCCAGCTTCCGCATCGATGATGACGAAGTGTTCGGGCTGTTCGGCCTGGGAATCGATACTGACCGCGGCTGCGCGGCAACGGTTGTCATTCGTCGAACGGGTGACCAGCACGGCGACAACGCCGTGAGCAGTGTGGCCGCGCGCGCGGCGTGAACCTGGCTCATCGCCATGAGGTGAGACGTCAGCGTCTGATTGTTCAGGGGTGGACGAGGGTGGCGAAGTGTGCGCCGAGCGGTGCGAAGCGCTGGAGGTCATGTCATCAGCCAGCGGCACGGCGCAAGCGGCGACGCTCCCGTTCGGACAATCCGCCCCAGATTCCGAATCGCTCGTCATGAGCTAATGCGTATTCCAGGCACTCTTCGCGCACTGAGCATGATTGGCACACAGCTTTCGCTTCGCGCGTCGATCCTCCCTTTTCCGGGAAGAAGGCTTCTGGATCTGTCTGTGCGCACAGCGCATGCTGCTGCCACGCCAGCGGGCCATCAGCACGGGCAAATGCCTCGACATCCGCAGCCTCGGACCATGTCAGAGGTCCGTCACCCAGGATGTTCCACACGATTTATCGTCCCCTCGCCGTAAACAGTTCGTACCTGAATTACACCGTTGTTATCCGCCGGTGTCAAGTTCGCTTGCGATTTTTTCTCCGCCACTCGGCGTGTCGAGTTGTCGCTGTGTCGCATCGCGGGTTAGCGTGGCCACTCACGGTGACCTAACCGTTATTCAGCCTGCAATGTCACGGGTTTGCGCGGGCACACCCCCGTTCCCCCGCCTTTTTCGCTAACGTACCGAGTATGACTCTTCATCAGCTGGTCAGCCTGCTTCAAAGACAGCCGCTGCCACTACTGACGTGGTACGACCTTGCAGCCTCCCCCATTCAGCGCACCGAGCTCTCCGGCCCTGTCCTGGCCCGCTGGCTCTCCAAGATCGCGAACCTTTTGATGGAGTATTCCGCGATGAACCAGTGGGGTGACCTTGCCGGCGCCGGCAGCGGTGACAGTCGCAGCATCAACGCGCCGAGCGGGCAGGTCGCCCTCGACGATCAGGACTGTCAGCCGCGCGGACGGATCTGCGTGGACATGCCGTCTTCGTGGCAAGGGTGTCTGTGGGCGGGTGCCTCGTGGCTGTGCGGGTGGCGCACCGTTGACGCGGCCCTCATGGACGAGGGGGACGCCGACATTTTAATCACGGGCGAGGTGTCTGAGCGGGCGTGCGCCGCTGATGAGGCCGGTGTGAGTGTGTATGCGCATAACTTGTCTGCGCTGGCGTTGCAATGGGACGGGGACCTGCCCGGCGCGATGATGGATGCGATCGCTGAGGTGTCGGGGTACAACGATGTGCCGGACTTCGGTGTTGATGAGTTGCCTACTTTTTCTGCCGGCTGGCGGGTCGATGAACCCTCAAATCTAGCGTGGGGGCAGTTGTGGGAGACTGACGGCGGCGCGCCTGGCGCTGCGCACGATGAGGGCGCTGCGTCGGAGTCTGTGAATACGGACGGCGGTGTGACGGAGTCCCCACGCACTGACAGCGCTACGCCGGCATCCCTGCGCGGCAGCATCGACCTGCCGCCTCGTATCGCTGTGATGAGCCGGGGCCTGGTTGCAGATACGAGTCTGCTGCTCTGGGCGCTGAGCCGCAGCCGCCCTCTGGTCATCATCGCCTGCGGCGGGCTTGACCGAGACGATCCAGCCGTTGCCGACCAGATCGCCCGCATCGCTACCCAAGAACGCGCGCAGCTGCGCCCTTAGCCTTCTGGCGGCTTCGCACAGCGCGGGTGGCCCCCACTCCGGCGGCACACTGGTTCTTATCGAGAGGCGCGGAGGAAGTCGACGGCCTCAACGATTGACCCATCGAACTTCTTGACTCCATGATCCAGCACGATGCCGCGCTCACAAATGTTCTTAATCATTTCGAGGTCATGGCTGACAACAACAAGCGTCTGGCCGGTACCCCGAAGCTCTTCCATCTTCGAAATACACTTGCGTTGGAAAGGCTCATCTCCCACGGCGAGGATCTCATCGACCAGGAAGACATCAGGCTCACAGTGGACGGCAACGGAAAAAGCAAGCCGCATGTACATACCTGAGGAGTAGAATTTCACCTCAGTGTCGATGAATTTTTCGATCTCGCTGAACGCCACGATCTGATCGAACTTTTCGTCGATCTCCTTTTCTTTCATGCCCAGAATCGCCGCATTCAGGTAAATATTTTCGCGTCCGGTCAGATCCGGGTGCATTCCCGCGCCAACTTCAATTAAACCGGCGATTCTGCCACGGGCCAGAACAGTGCCCTGATCGGGGCGCATCACGCCACTGATCAGTTTGAGCGTGGTGGATTTTCCTGATCCGTTGAAGCCGAGCAGTGCCACGGACTCACCCTGGTGGATTGACAATGACAGGTCGTCAAGCGCTTTGAAGGAATCGTCCAGTTCGTCTTTGCGCCCCTTCAAAGTCCACACCACGTACTCCTTGATGGAACGGGTGTGACGCAGCCGAAATTCCTTGTCGAGGTGTTCAAGCCGGACCATCTCGAGGGCTTCGGACCCAGAATTGTGAGGATCGTTCATTTACAACTCCTGTGCGAACTTACCTTCAAGACGGTGGAAGACCAGTTGGCCGATGAGCAGCACACCAAACGCAATGACGAAGGATCCCATCATCAGTGCGGGCATGTTTGGGGCCATGAGGTCCCAGCTCGTATGGCCGGCTTCGACAACGCCTTGCGTCGGTGCCCAGAAGCAGAAGTGAGACAGTTCGACGCCCATCGCAAGAGGGTTCAGCATGTAGAGGTTGACAAGCCACCGAGGGAAGACATCCGCCACCATATGCCATTGGTAGAACACAGGCGAGACCCAGATAGCAACCATCGACAGCAAGTCAACGAAGTTTTCAGCGTCACGGAAAAAGACGTTGAAAGCCGCGAAGAGCAGACCTAAACCGAGGGAGAACATGCCGATCGTCAGCACTGAAAGTACACCGACCAGAATGTGCACTGGGGTTGGTCTCCATCCGAAGAGGAGTGCTCCGACTATCAGCACAACGATCTGCGGAACAACATGGACGAAGGCGACCCACAAGCTTGAGACCGGGAATAGCTCGCGTGGTAGATAGATCTTGCCCACCAGCGGAGCGTTCCAGATAATCGATCGCGTGGTGTTGGACAGGATCTCGTTGAAGAAGTTGATCATCACCATGCCGGCGAACAGGTAGACCACGTAGCTGGGAATGGAACGACCCAGGCCCATGAATTTACCCATTGCGATGTAGTAAACGACCAGTTGGACCGCTGGTTTTACATAGCTCCACACCATGCCCAGCGCGGACCCTCTGTAGCGTACCCGCAGTTCTTTCTTCACCAACAGGCGCAGGAGGAAACTCCATCGTCCCAAGTCGAGCAAACCGGCCGAATGGCCGGGCGCTCGAAGTGGGTATTCACTCAGTTCTTTAGTCATCAATAGAAGAATTCTGTTCGATCAGTACTCCGCGGCGGCAGTTTCACTTGGTTCATTGGACGTGATACCAAAAGTCTTCGCCCACTCGTCGAGCGAGACGATATGCGCAAGAGCCTGTCGATATTGCGCCGAAAGTTCATCCCAGCGGCTGATCAGTTGGCTTCTGGCCGAAATTGACTGACTCAGGAGCTTGCGCAGTTTCCGTGGATCTCGTTTGTACCATGCTGTGCCAGAGCCGTCCGCTTTCGTGACGAGGACAGAGTCAAACTGGCTCAAAATAAAGTACTTCGAGTCAGCGTGTGCAACAAATCCTTCCGGATGCTGTTTTGCGCTTTCTTTCGGAGGCGTCATCAACCGGATCAGTGTTTTCAGTGTCCAAGGCCCCAAGGTCAGCATATTTGGCCCCTTGGGTAGCCCTTTCTTGAAACGCGAACGGCTCAGACGATTAATCGGCGGGAAGGCATCCGGCTCTGACTTGTACTGCGCGTCAGTAAAGTTCTTCGTCATTTCACGAAGCTGTTGCATGCGCGTCTTGAGGGTGCGGTGGAGATGCTCAGGGCCAGACAAGATATCGCGCACTGCCATCAGTCGCGCTGACTGGGCGTAGTATTCAGCAGATACAGAGTGCTTCACGTCAAGTGTCGTGAGCTCGTACGGCAGGCGGCCACCGTGGTCATATGGCGAATGCAGAAGAGCCGTCAGGATCCTGTTGTGCTCGTGGTAGTACGCCTGCCAGTCGCGTGCGTCGTCTTTGTCACCCCACGCTACGTGCCACAGACCTGCCCCTGGGAGGGTCACTGTGCTCACGCCATGCTCGGAGGCGCGCAGCGAGTATTCAAGATCGTCCCACTTGATAAAGATCGGCAAGGACAAGCCAATTTCTTTGATCACTGAGACAGGAATGAGCGTCATCCACCAGCCGTTGTAGTCGACGTCGAGTCTGCGGTGCAGTTCACGACGCTGACGGAGATTAGCCAGTGCAAGATCAATGCGATTCTCAGTTCCCGGAACAGGTCCCCACAGCCAGCGCCACGTATTGATTCCCTCGCCAAAGGAGTGAGCAACTGCACGGTCGTTAAGATCGAACATCTGCCCACCGACGATCGTGCGGTTACGGCACAGTGATGCGAAGCGAACCAAACGTTCGACTGATTCGGGGTTCACGATGACATCGTCATCAAGCAGCATGTGGAATTCTGTCTCGTCAGCTTGTACCGATTCGTACATGCCGCGCGAGAATCCACCGGAGCCTCCCATATTTCCCTGGTGGATCATGACGAGCCTATCGCCAAGCGACTCCGCTGCTTTCGGATAGAGCTCATCATCGCTGACGTACTTGTTGCCCTGATCGACGACGTATACCCGTTTGAGGATATCCTTCAGGTTTTCGGCTTCACCAAGGGCGAGGATTGTCTTTGCGCAGTAATCAGGGCGATTAAAGGTGGTGATGCCGATCGACAGGGACGCATCACCGTCAGGGCACGCGTCCACTTTCCAGCATCCGGAGAGGAACTGCGCGTCTTCATCTGATGCAATGACGTCGAACCAGATCCAGCCGCCATCGGCAAACGTCTTCAGTGAAATGTCGAACTCAACGGTCCGCGAATCGACCGTTGCGGAGTCGATACGGATGAAGCGTCCCTGAGCATTGGACTTGTAGACCAGGACCGATGCACGTCCTTTGATCGTTACTTCGAGACGTGCTGCTGTCGCACGGGTCCACTGGCGCCAGTAGCTCGCGGGAAACGCGTTAAAGACTGACGCGAATGAGACTCGAAGACCTCCAGGCAGCCTCATTGTCGAGTCCCCGTTGATCAATGCGCTATGGTCTTCGCCCCCATGGCGTTGCATGGCAAGACTACGCAGTGTGGCATTGCGCGCCTTCTTGCTGCCGGCATCAATGGGTTCTGTCGAATTGTGTGCCCGGCCGAAATCTACATACAGGGGCAGCAGATCCTCTTCCCCCTGTGCGGGAAAGACTATTCGCGCGACCTGGGTGTAGTCCTGGTGTGACGTGATGCTCATCAGTTGTTTTCTCCTGACTTTAGCGGCGTACCATCAGCGAAGTGAGGCTGAAGAACGTTGTCGAACATCGTCAGCGCAGAGGCGATCGCCATGTGCATGTCGAGGTACTTATATGTTCCAAGCCTGCCGCCGAACAACACATTGGGCTCTTTGTCAGCTTTGGCGCGGTACTTTTCCAAACGCTCGCGATCATCGCTGGTGTTAATGGGATAGTACGGTTCGTCGCCTCGTTCAGCAAAACGGGAGTATTCGCGATGAATCACTGTTTTGTCAGTCGGGTAGTCGCGTTCGGGGTGGAAATGGCGGAACTCATGAATTCTGGTGTATGGAACATCCAGGTCTGCATAATTCATCACTGATGTTCCCTGGAAATCTCCGGTGTCGAGGATTTCCTCTTCCAAGTCGATGGTGCGCCATCCTAGGTCACCCTCGTCGTAGTCAAAGTAACGGTCGATCGGGCCGGTGTACACAACTGGAATCTTGCCGACAACATGGGATCGGCTGAGTTCGTGTGAATCGTCGAAAAAATCGGTATCGGTGTACACCGTGATATTCGGGTCGTCCACCATTTTTTCCATCCACGCGCCATAACCGTCGGTTGGCAGCCCTTCATAGGTGTCGTTGAAGTACCGATTGTTATAGGTGTAGCGGACAGGCAGGCGCGAGACGATTGAAGCGGGAAGATTTTCCGGTTCAGTTTGCCACTGCTTGGCTGTGTAGTTCATGAAGAATGCTTCATAGAGCGGACGCCCGACAAGGGAGATTCCTTTTTCGACAAAGTTTTCCGGCTTCTTGTCACCCAGCTCGGCGGATTGCTCTTTAACGACCGCGCGCGCCTGGTCGGGAGTGTACGCCGCGCGGAAAAACTGGTTGATGGTGCCCAAGTTGACCGGCATGGGAAACACTTCGCCGTTGTGAGTGGTGTAGACATGATGCTGGTAATTCGTAAAAGAAGTGAAGCGATTGACGTATTCCCACACTCGCTCGTTGGATGTATGGAATAAGTGAGCGCCATAGCGGTGGACCTCAATGCCGGTGGTTGGTTCTTCTTCCGACCATGCGTTTCCACCAATGTGGGAGCGCTTCTCAATGATGGCGACTTTGAGTCCAAGCTCTTCTGCAGCTCGTTGCGCGATCGTCAGTCCAAATAGGCCCGCACCCACCACAACGAGATCCGGTTGGTCCTTCTCCACTGCATTCTCCTTAATCCTTAATTGGCGCGGTTGCCTACCGCAGGATGCACTTAGCTCTAAATGCTAGCGCCTTTCGGCTCTGATTTAAGGTAAGCCACCACAGACTACTCAATCGCACAGGCATCGTCATTTCTCCTCGCAAGGTGTGATCTTCCAGAGCGCCGCAGTTCCGCCTCGATCAACCAAGCGCATATACCTCGTCAAGAATCGACCTTCGCGCAGTCCCACAGATAGTGGGCGCGTATCTGCTTCTTCCGGCCAATATGTCAACGAGTCGGTGTAATAGTACTGAATGTCGTGCGCATTCAGGACGCGACAGATCTCAGGATCTTCCAGCATGTCTGAGATGTTATAGGCGGCATCAAGCAGGTCAGGATCGTATGACCCGGTGATGTGGCGGAAAGTGACATCAACATTGGCAACCGCATACAACAAGGACGAACCATTCATCGGATCTCCGATTACCTCGGCATCCGGGGGGATTTCTTCCTTTATTCTCGCCATCATCGTTAATTCGGCATCAGAGACCAGAGAACTGTAGCCCTGTTGGTTCAGCTGCATATAGTTCAGGTACAGTTGGTGCGCTCCTACTGTGCGCCCGTATTTACCCGTTGGGACGTATAGGAGCCCGATCGTGACTACGAAACAGGTCAGCAATAGCAGGGGACGCAGTGAGCGTCGCTTGTCGTCCGCTCCCAACGCACGCGCGCAGTGCCAGTGCACGACATGAATCACCGTCGCCAGCGCGACTATAGACACCGGCGCAGCTATGAGGGGAATTGCTGAGCCTATACGAGCAGGATCTGTGTACCACAGGCCCACGAGCTTCAGGCCCGGTTTCCACAGTACTGCAGCAATCAGATATAGGGCTACGATGGATGCCCAGGCCGGAAGGACCCATCCCTGTTTCTGACCAACGCAGACGAGAATCCCACCTATTGTCAGAATTCCCAGTAAAATTATCCCTTGCTGATTGCCGTGTATTTGATCGGGAAGCTGGGCGTCAATTAGCGCTCCCCTCAGCTCGCGCTGAAACTCTCCAAATGGTTTCAGACGTTCATATCCGGTAGTTGATCGCCAAAAACTTGTGCGTGTCAGGCCGAAGAGTCCTCCGGCGAGGACAAACGGCATGCTCCACGCTAAGATTTTCCAGCTTGCTCCCGCACGGACCCGGTTCTTTCCAAGCGCCGCCAGGTGTCCGATAAAGCGCCACACGACAAAGACAAAAGCGACGATGACGCCCGTCGGATGGGCGATGCCGATAGCACCAAGGCCCATCACCATAAGGACGAGCAGTGAGGCCCTACGTGAGCAGTGATTACGCAACATTTCAACAATGATGCTCGTTACCAAAGGGACAAGCACGTATGACAACGCAGTCGGCCACAGTGTTCCATATGAGATCAGACGTTCGGGAAAGGCCGTAAAGCAGCTCGCGACTATAGGTCCGATCGCCCATATCCACGTTCTGCGCTTACTCAGTGTTGCTGCAAGCATCGTTGCAGTGAAGGGCCATAGAAGCGCAGCGATGACCAGTGCAGAAACGTTCGCCGCAGCCACCACGTCTCCCGCTGTCCCTGGAACAGCCAATACTGCCCAGTCATGCCACCCCGCAGGATAAAAGACTGGTGTACCATCTGACGTCGCCACGGCACCGAGATGCAGAGTCGATGCGTCCCCTGTATCGAGGATCCACCGTAAGGCATTCAGGTGGAAAACAGCATCCCAAGTTTGTGGGGGGCGCGCCGGGTTGCCTATGGGAGCAATCACTCCGTAGGCGCTGACCAAGATGGCCAGCATACCGCCCAGAGAGTACGCCACGATATTCGCAGGTGGTGGAATTCGAATGCAGGCAGTCGAGCCAGATACTCGCGCGTGGTTCGCACTTCTTCGGCGACGTATGAGTTGTTGGGCTCCTCGCACAACGCATGCGCCTACGACCCACAGGAGTGTCCAGCTGATGTAAGTTCCCCATCCCCATGGACGAACAGCCCTTTGTGCCACGATCGCCCCCGTCCCCATGAGGAACACTGAGAGCAAGGGAGTGGCGATCAGGAAGATACGTCTCCGATATCCCATTGCCCATGCAAGCAAGGCGCCCGGAAACACGATCGCAATGAGTAAAAGAAGGAAGCCGGGGAAGACATGAATCCATGGTGACAAGTCAGTCATTCTGATACATCAACTTCCTTAGGCAGCAACGAACAGTTGGGCGAATTTCAGGCTTGCGGCTGGCTTAGCTGTCTCCATAGACGATATCCCGCCCGTCTCAAACCGGTTGGCACAATTCGGTAGGTTGCACGTATTGCAAGATTACGCACTAACTGGCCTCGAGTCGTTATTCCGTGACTTCTTAGCCGACGCTGCAACTCGACCTCACTTTTCAGTAGCCGAAGTCCTCCGCGCCGCTGGTAGGCCCCCGCTCCCACCCGATACTTCACGAGGACGTCGGAAAGATTGGTAACTCGCGCACCGCTAGCAACCATCCGCGCGAAAAGCCAGTAATCCTCCATCAGGTCCAGATGCTGATAGCCACCAACTTCCTTCACTGCACTTGCACGGTAAACGACCGCGGGATGGTTGAACGGGTCATGAAAGGTAAAGGCGCTCACGATGTCATGCTGGTGAGTCGGCTGCCTTCTGATCATCCCAGTGCCATTTTCGTCTCCTGAAAACTCCACGATCGCCGCTCCCACAATGTCAAATCCTTGCTCCATGACTGGCAGCTGGCGTGCAAATCGTTCAGGAACAGAGATATCGTCGGCATCGGCTCTAGCGACAATGTCGTATGAACAGTGCTGCAGACCCGCGTTCAAGGCTGCTGAAAGGCCTCTGTTACGCTCCAGTCTGACGACTTTGATCGGTATATCAGCGACGAGGTGTGGCGATCTGCCATGACGCGCAGAATCTAGGATCTCATCTATTTCCGGGCTCACGGGACCGTCGCACACAATAACAATCTCATCGGCAGCAAGACTCTGATCTGCACCCACAGACTGGAGAGCCCGCTGGAAGTGTGCTGCATTGTCCTTGATGTATACGGGCAGGAGAACTGAGAATGGCAGTGTCTCATCTGACGCGGTGCCTTCCGCCACGGAAGTATCTGCCTGCTCCTGCTGTATACGCTCACATAGGTCACTTGTCCCGTTTTGCCCCTGCCTGCTTGCTCGTCGATCCAACTGCGCTGCTTCACACGCCACTGGCGTATCCGAAAGCACATCGGCGGTAGAGGACGGCTCCTCGTTTGCCTGCTCCACGCCCTCTTTCAGGTAGCTCCACAGCTGAGTGCGATCAGGGGACGTGGCCAGCAAGCGTACCCAGCGCATCGTGGTCATCGCCATGAATGCGCACCGCTCGATCGGCCCAAAAGCCTGCGAACGTCCGAACGCCCACATCTTGTTTCGCACCTCGTTGACGAAGCGTGCGCCAGGGCTTGCCGTAGAGTTTCCAAAAGTTTTCGTGCGGTGTTCGACGCGCGCGGCATCAACATACAAGCCCACTCTGCGTCGAAGAAGACGCGCTGTGTACTCAAAATCGTCATTCCACAGGAAATATGCCGCTTCGGGCAAACCGTCTTCGCGGATCGCTCGCACGTCAAGCAGGATCGCCACAAAAGATGCCGTTCGAATCTGGTAGCTATCTGCCGTCTCAGCATGCTGATGCAGGACAGGTCTCAGGAAGGCGCGGCGACGCGGCTTGTTCATTGGATGCTCACGCCCATCGAACCATTCCGCCCGACACGCCATAACTGCAGGTTCGCCCGGATATTCTGCCCGTGCTTCCAAAAGTCGCTCGAGGGCGTCCACGTGTGGCACCGTGTCGTCATCCATAATCCACACAAAGTCAGCGCCTCGGGATACTGCTCGGGCAATGCCGGCAGCAAATCCTCCAGCGCCGCCGAAATTCGAGGGAAGCGTGACGGTGTCTGTGACGGCCTCACTGCCTTGAATGGCCTGCGGTGTGTCATCCGTCGAGGCGTTGTCTACCACGATAATGTCGTCAAGCGGCCGGGACTGTTGGGCTAGCGCTCCAAGCGTTTCGCGTAGGAGCTCGGCTCTGTTCCAGGCAACAACGACGGCAGCAATTCGCGGGGCAGTCATAGCGCTCATCTTAGGCGAAGTAGGCGGATTCTCGGGGCACCTCGCCCAAGGCCTCATTCACCGATTACCATGCGTGGGGTTCCTGCCCATGTGGCAGGATCGGTCACCCGGCGGCCGTCGAACAGGAGGCGAATGCCGGGCAAGTCCTGAGCAGTCATGTCCTTGTACTCAGGATGGTCCGCCTGGATAATCGCAGCGTCGACAGGCTCACCTAGGTGGTAGGCGTCCCATCCGAAGTGTGCGAGTTCATCATCGGTGAACATCGGGTCATGGACCAGCACCTCAGCACCACGCTCACGCAGGGCGTCAACTGTGGCAAACACACCGGAAAATGCTGTCTCCTTGACTTTGCCGCGGTACGAGGCTCCCAACACGACAACTTTCAGATCTTTAAGGTCTCCAAGGACGCCCTCAACTCGCGAGACCACGTATTCAGGCATGCCCGCGTTGAACTGGCGAGCTGTGCGCACCACTGACGCGTCGGGGTCAGTGGACAGGTACAGGCGCGGGTAGACGGGAATGCAATGCCCGCCAACAGCGATTCCGGGCTGGTGGATGTGGCTGTATGGCTGTGAGTTGCATGCGTCGATGACACGCTTGACATCGATGTTGGCCTTGTCGGCGTATACGGCGAACTGGTTGGCAAGCCCGATGTTCACGTCACGGTAGGTCGTTTCTGCAAGCTTCGCCATTTCTGCAGCTTCGGCGCTGCCCATGTCCCACACACCGTTGGGGCGGGGAAGGTCGTCGCGCTCATCGAAGTCGAGGACGGAGCGGTAGAACTCCATGCCTTTGTCAGTGCCTTCCTGGCTCAGACCACCTACCAGCTTCGGGTAGCGTCGCAGGTCGGAGAACACACGGCCGGTCAGTACACGCTCAGGTGAAAAGACGAGGTGGAAGTCCTCCCCTTCTTTCAGGCGGGAGATTTCCTCGATCATCGGCTTCCAGCGTCCGCGGGTGGTGCCCACCGGCAAAGTCGTTTCATAAGATATCAGTGTGTCTTTGGTCAGGTGCTCGGCCAGCGAGCGTGTGGCCTGATCCATCCATCCGAAATCAGGTGCCCACGTCTCATCGTTGACAAACAGTGGAACAACTATGACGATTGCCTCCGCTTCTGGGATTGCTTCACCGTAGTCCGTGGTGGCGCGCAGTTTTCCGGCGGGTACAAGCTCAGCGAGTTTTTCAGCCAGGTGAGCCTCCCCCGGGAATGGTTCGCGTCCCTCGTTGACGGTTGCAACCGTTTTGTCATTGACATCAACGCCGATGACGTCGTGCCCTTTGCTTGCAAACTGGACGGCGAGCGGCAGCCCGATCTTTCCCATAGCCACAACTGCAATACGCATGAAAACTTCTTTCCATCTGTCAGCGATAACGCACACATTCTAACCGCTTCCACACGATCATCCCAGCATCTCAACGTCTCCACTGATAAAGTGCCCACATGCGCGTTGTTTCAGTTGTCGGGGCACGTCCCCAATTCGTCAAGTTGGCGCCGATTGCCCACACTTTTGATAAAGCTGGGATCGATCACGTGATCGTCCACACGGGGCAGCACTATGACCCTATGCTTTCAGATGTCTTTTTCGAGGACCTCGGTATTCCCGCGCCTGACGTTCACCTGGGCGTGGGATCAGCTTCTCAAGGCGTACAGACAGGGAAGATGCTGGCCGCCCTCGATGATGTCTTTACCGGCCAGGATCCTGACTGGGCTCTCGTGTATGGAGACACAAATTCCACCTTGGCTGGGGCTTTGAGCGCTGTGAAGCTCCATATTCCAGTCGCACATCTGGAGGCGGGACTCCGCTCCTTCAACCGCGCGATGCCCGAAGAGATTAACCGCGTCATGACCGATCATGCCGCAGATCTGTTGCTGACGCCCACTGATGAAGGTGCCCGCCACCTTGCCGATGAAGGTTTGAAAGAGCGCACCGTCATTGTCGGAGACGTGATGACTGATGTCCTGCTCCAGATCCGCGACCAGGTGAAAGATCTGCCCTCCCCTGTCATGAACGAGCTTGGGTTAGCTGAAGGATCCTACTCGCTGGCCACGATTCACCGGGCAGAAAACACCAATGATCGCGATCGACTGCTGTCAGTGCTCGATTCCCTAGGAGACGTTGATCATCCCGTTGTGCTGCTTGCCCACCCCCGCCTTGTTGCCAAGTGCAAGGAGCATGGCATCGAATTGTCAAACGATCACCCGCGCGGGAACCTACTCGTTCATCCCCCGCTGGCATATCCCGACCTTATTGCCTCAGCGCTTCATGCACGTGGTGTGATCACTGATTCGGGTGGACTGCAAAAGGAAGCGTTCCTGCTGCGCGTTCCCTGCACGACGGTCCGCCCACAGACCGAGTGGGTGGAAACCGTACATCTTGGCTGGAACAAGCTGGTGGAACCTGGCTCTGATTTGATAGCGGCCGCTTCACGTTCTTATCCGGCCGAACCTGCTGAAGCTGAAGCCCATCCATATGGTGATGGCCACGCTGCCGAGCGCGTGGCAGAAGTACTGTCAAACTGGGCAGGGCGCGTCAGGTGAGTCGCGTCGTTCTTGCCACCCGGGTCTTCGCCCCCGAGCCTGCGGCGGCCGCCCTTCGTCTGCGCGGGCTTGCGCATGCGCTCGCGATGGATGGGCACGACGTCACAGTCTTGACCTCGCGTTTTGGTTCCCTTCGCGGTTCGGTAACTGACGAGGGTGTCCTGGTCAAGCGTTTCCCTGTTCTGCGGGATTCTGCTGGCGCCGTCCGTGGCTACGCGCAATACATGTCCTTCGACATTCCCCTGTTCTTCCGTCTTCTGACATGCCGCAGACCCGATGCTGTTGTGGTTGAGCCTCCTCCTACGACCGGGTCCGTCGCGCGTATCGCATGCAGTCTCCGGAGAATTCCCTACGTTTATTACGCGTGCGACATTTTGTCTGACGCTGCCGAAGCCGAACATATGAAGCCTCTGGTTGTCAGGGTCCTGCGCAGTATTGAGCGTTTTGCTCTCACAGGTGCAGAACGTGTCATTGCTGTGTCTGAGGGGGTTGCTCAGCGCGCTCAGGAGCTGGGGGCTGTCAATGTGAGCGTGGTGCCCAACGGCGTTCAAACGCAGGAGTTGCTTGACCGCACTCCCCTGCCCGACGGTTTTCCTCACGCTGGCGGCCCGGTTTACCTTTACGCAGGTACCGCCTCATCGCTGCAGTCTCCTGACGCCTTTATCAGGGCTTTTCCGCGCGTCAAAACCGTGTTTCCGAAGGCTGTCTTGGTCTTTCTTGGACAGGGAAACGCATGGGATGACCTGGTTGAACTGGGTCGAGCAGCATCCACGGACATTGTTTTCCATGAGCCTGTTCCTCCTGATCAGGCTCAGCGCTGGTACGCCAGCGCCGATGTTTCACTCGCATCGATTCGCCCGGGTGGTTATGACTATGCGTATCCCACCAAGATCCTTGTCTCTCTTGCTCAGGGAACACCTGTTGTCTATATCGGACAGGGACCTCCTGCCAACGATATTCGCAAATCCAATTTGGGGCGTACCGCAGGCTTCAGCCCGGACGAAGTAGCTGACGCGATGATTCAGGCAGGAAATATGGCAATGCACCGCGAGGCAGGCGAGCGCGAGAGGCTGCGCCAGTGGGTCATCTCGCATCGTTCGCTGCCAGCGACATCCAGGCGCGCTGCACAGGTCGTTGCGCAAGCCTTTTAGGTTCACGGTATTTATACAGAGCACCATGCCTTGTCAAAGGCAGAAAGAAGCGAGCACATGAGTCAGAAGCCACGTATTTTGTGTCTTTCGTTTTCTCCTCTTGCACGCGACGCACGCGTACTTCGCCAGCTGAGCGTACTTCAGGAATTCGGTGACGTCACAACCGTTGGATACGGGCCGACAACCCCGTATTCAACCGAGCACCTTGAGGTTCCTCAATCTGCTGCCTCTTTGCCTCAGACACCATCCGGTGTCGCCAAGCTTGCGCTTCACCGTCACTCTTCGGTCGACCTAGATGCTCCGGCCACGAAGGAAGCGTTGCGTCTTCTGGAAGGACATTCATTTGATGTTGTCGTGGCCAACGATGCACGGGCACTGCCTGCCGCGCTGACAGCGGCTCACGGCGCGCCGGTGTGGGCAGACTTGCATGAATGGGCACCGGAGGAACGCACTCAGATTCTCTCGTGGCGCCTGCTCGTTGCTCCCTGGATTGATCACATCTGCCGCACATGGCTTCCACAGGTGAGCGCAGCGACAACTGTCGGGGGGAGAATTGCCTCGTTGTACGAGCAGCACTATGGTATCCGGCCTCGTCTTATGAGGAATGCGGCGCCATGGGTCGATCTTTCCCCTAGCCCGGTTAACGACTCCGGTCCTATCAGACTGGTTCACTCAGGCGGCGCAGTTGCAGGCCGCGCGCTGGACACTGCAATTGACGCCGTGATTGAAGCCGGTGACAAATTCACGCTTGACCTGTATTTGGTGCCAGCGAATGATAAAGGTAAGTATTTACGGGAACTACAAGCCAAAGCCAGTGGATGCGATCGAATTACCTTTCATGACCCTGTTTCCCCTTCTGATTTGCCTTTTGTCTTGAACCAGTTCGATGTTGGTGTCTACTGGATCAAACCGATTACAACGAATGCCCGCCTAGCTTTGCCAAACAAATTCTTCGACTTCATTCAGGCGCGGCTTGCCTTGGCCGTCGGCCCTTCTGTAGAAATGACGGACGTAGTCAATAAATACGGTTTAGGAGTGTTATCTGGCGGCTTCGATATTCCGCAAATCGTAGAGTCTTTGCATTCACTTAATTCACAGCAGATACAAGCATTCAAACAGGCTAGCCACAAAGCTTCACATGCCTTGAGCTTTGAGAATGAAGCTGCGGTTGCTCGGACTATTATGGAAGAACTATTGGGCTCCTAGCTATCGGAGTCCCGAAGGAAAAGCTTTAGGCGGATATCCAATTTTCATATAGCGCACGCGCGCTCAGTTCACCATCGTGGACAAGCGCAAGATAGCGCTTATTTTCTTCGAGGATTGATTCACGCCTGTGCTTATCGCGAGCAAGAGTTGCAATGGTTTCTTCCAACGTGTCCGCTTGCGCCTCGACAATGGGGCATTTGATTCCGGTAGTTTTCTCGATATATGTGCGAAAGCGGGTATCAATATGCGCTATCGGAATGCATCCCGCTCCGATCGCTTCGAGCGACGTTGTTCCATAAATACCCATCGTGATTTGTTCAACCAGAAGATCTGCATTTCCCAAGGCTACGGGCATCTCATTCCGAGGCACTGATTCGAGAAATCTACTCTCCACGATTCCTTTCGCATCAAGGCGCTCGAGCACGGGAACTATTTGTTCAGAGCCCTTCAACCAAGAGCGACTTGGAATATGTGCTACCTGCAGGAGGCTTCGTCTTTCGCTCGACGTTTTGTCTCCCATTCCGCTACTCTTTGATCCCCACTCGTCAGGGTTAATCGCGAGTGGGCACCAATGAGCCTGCGGAACATCGTCAAGCAGATCTGGCGTCGAAACGAAAACTGGTACTCCTAAACGCTCGATCAGCTGCCGGTTACGATCTGAACGTCGTTGGAGTAGTTGCGTCTTAGGGTCGTTTTCATCGAAAGGAGAGGAGTGGATTCGCCGCGCATGCGCGCGAGGATTTCGCGTATCAGAACCATGGGACAACACGGCGACAGAAACTCCCCGCGACTGTAAAGCTCGCACTTCTTTTTCAACGCTGAAGTTAAATAGTGGCCCGAAAAGAGGCTCCTCCGCCTCGACCAGCACATGCGTAAACTGTGAGACCTGTTCGAAATACTTGCGTGCCCAATCCTTTGAGAGCGTGAAAACGCCGTAGGGAATAACTCGATCGGATCGGAATGGTAACGCTCCAGGAAAGTCGACCATCACATTTTGTGCATTTATGTTCGGATAAGAACGTTCTAGAGCATGTGCCCACTGCCACGCCTGTTCCGCAAAGTTTACGGGCGCAATCAGTACTCGAATAGGCGCGTCGGGAATCGCAAGCGGGGATGGAAGCGGGTAGGGCTTGTATCCTTGAGCTCTGCGAATTACCGGATATAGGGGGCTACCCGGCCCTGCAAGCTTCATGACAGTGTCAGCCACAGGCGCAGGTAGGGAAAATGCGGCGTCGTGGAGAAAATCAAGCAGGCGGGCACGAAATGATTGATTCATCTTTGTCACTTGCTTTCTGTCAAGACTTCGGCAACAGAGCGAGCACGGTCTCTCCACGTATTAGTCTGAGCCGCTATGCGAGCATTCCTCGCTTTCTGCTTAACGTCCTCAGGGTGAGCTTTCAAGAAAGTCAAGATCTGGGCAATATCAGCAATTCCGTAATTGACCTGCCAGCCTGCATCCAGTTTGTTGACGATCCGTGCGGCCTCGGTTCCAGCTGTCACGAGAACTGGTCGCCCTCGCGAAATATACTCGAACAGTTTCGCCGGCGCAGCAAACTTCCGGTAGTCACTCGGCTCAACAGCAAGAATGCCGATGTGAGTATCCGCATACAGCGGATCAAGTTCACTTGAATTCAAGTGATGCACATGAATCTGGTCGCTGCCCAATGAAGAGTCCTGAGCAAGGGCTGCCTTCCATTGTTCAGGCCTCGTCACTAGCTCCAGTTCAATACTTGGTTCTTGTTTAAGGGCTGCGAAGAGCGCATCAAGACGATAATGCCCGCCGAGCCCACCGACATAAAACAATCTCAGCGGACCTGTTGGAAGCGGCATTGTGCGTCCACTATCCCCTGCGGGTGGAAGAGCAGAAAACGTTGCGTCGTTCGGCAGGTTGAGATAGGTTGCCATGCCTTCAGAGGGCAGGAAAAAATGCACATTATTGCGGAGGTATCCACGCATATCGAGTCGGTGAAAAAAAGGCGACAGCTTGCCAATGACAGTTTTTGCTGGGGCATGTGCAAATTTCCAGTAGATATCCCGGTAGAAAACACCCGATGGGATGCCGTGCCTGTGCACAAGACTCAAGATCGCATTATCAAGCATCGGCGCAAATCCTGACTTCACGCTCGTAGCGAATACATTGGGTTGCGTGGAGTTCTCGCTGTAGAGAAACTCCGGCTTCGCCCCCTGCCGAAGCTTCCTTCTCAACGCTGCCAGTTTTCTGCGCCTTTCGAGCGTCGTCCCTGACATGTCAATCACGTGGTAGCCGATTTCCGCGAAAGCCTGCCGCATCCGCAGGGGACGCAGACGCGAGGCTGCAGTGGGATTTGGCTCCATCGGATAGGGCGCATGAAAAATCATCGTCGGTGTGGAATGCACTTTGAGCCTCGCATCATCAGGAATTGGATGACACTATCCTACAGGGCGCCAGGATAGCTCGAAATCCTCTATGCTCAAAAGATGACAGGGTCCTCAGTCAGCTCGTTATCGTTTTCACCTCATGTGCTCCTTCTCCCATCGTGGTATCCGAGTGCCAGTTCTCCTTTGAATGGAACTTTCTTCCGCGAACAGGCCCAGATGCTGAAAAAAGCCGGCTTCACAGTTGGTATCATCGCACTCACGTCCCAGCAACCCTGGAAAGCGGCCGAGCCACTCAATTTCACTATCGAGGAGGGGATTGGCGTTGTCCGCGGTTCCGTCAGAAATATCCCCTCAGAAAAGCTGCCCGGTGAATTCTCCGTGATTGCACTTCAAGCGAAAAAGGCTTTTCAACTGTATGAGGCCCATTGCGGTAGACCAGCAATCGCGCACGCCCATTCAGTTTACCCAGGAATTTATCTCGCTGCTGCTGCGTCAAGACGTTGGTGTATTCCTTATTGCCTCACCGAGCACCGACCTTCGTCAATAAAACGAGCACATAACTCACCGCGTACCCGCGAAATTATGCGCCTTGTCAGAGCAGCCCAGGGACGCGCCACCGTGTCTCCACTCTTTGCAAAAAAGCTTGAATCGTATTATTCCACATCTCCTTGGACAGTCATCACTTTGCCTGTTCCTAATGACGCCCAGAGCGTTCCCATACCTTCCTATGTCTCCAGAAGTGACTTTATTTTCAGCCATGTCTCACATCTTGGCGACAACAAACGTCCAAAACTCACTATCCGAGCTTTCGCCCGGCTACGCAACACCATTCCGCATACACGACTTGTAGTAATAGGAGGAGGAGTATCAGGAGAAATAGCTCGCCTCAAAGCGTATTGCACAGATCTCGGCGTCGCGGATGCGGTTGACTTCCTCGGCTCTCGGCCCAGAAATGAAATCTTCAATCTGCTGTCACACACACATGCGTTTGTGCTTGCGAGCGCTGTCGAATCAGCCGGCGCAGTGTTCGCAGAGGCGCAGATGGTAGGCCTGCCCTGCATCGGAACCCGAACGTGGGGAGGACAATACATGATAGGGCCTTCGGAAGGCGTAACCGTTTCGATAGACGATGAAAGCGAGCTTGCACAAGCAATGCAGTTTGTCGCCTGTGATGCCCTCTACGGCAATCCACGCATTTTTGAGCCAGAACGAATCCGCAAACGGGCACGCGAGCGATTCAGCGAAACGACGTTTGCCACTTCATCAGGCAAATTCTACCGTGACAGTCTCGACTGCTTCCGCAGGCATATGTCTTAGACCTACGAGATAGAAGATTCACAAGCAGGCGGCTTCCTGTCAAAATCCACGGCGCATTTCCACGCTAGCAACAGCATCACACCCAGCATTAGTGCCATAAGCCCGCCAAGAGCAAATACGGTCGGGAGCAAAGCCAGCGGCGAGAACCACAACCACAATAAAGGAACAACACAGTACAAAACAGCAAAAATCAGCATTCGACGTTGATTTTCGGTAACGACAAATATGTTCGATATGGGAGAAGTCAGGACCGTCATATACAGCCATGGTGTAAGTGCTTGAGCAAAATAGCCAGCCTGATCCCACTGGGCGCCAAAAACGAATGGAAATAGCCATGGTGCCAGAACGAATAGCAAAGCAAATGGCCCAATTGCAGCAAACGCTGCTCGAATCAAAGTAAAACGTACAAGACCTGACATCTTCCCATGTTCAACAACTGCAAGCTTCTTGAGAAATACCTGCGAAACTGAGCCTGCGATAAGTCCAACGGGAACTTGCATAATGGCCCACGCTAGTTGAAATTGGCCAAGAGCGGCGACGGCCACTGAACCAATCAACAAATTAATCCCCATATTGCGAACCGAGTCTACAAGTACGTTTGGACCGTTTAACAAGGGCATCTTTCTATAGCGCCTCATTAGCGAAAGCATCGAAGGCGCATTATCCGGTATGGGTCCACGGAGCTCTGGAGTGCGGATCTTTATTGCGACAAACCCGACCAACTGACCCATGATCGTTCCCGTTATAAGACCGACCAGACCTCCCTTCCACAACAGTCCCATTATAAGTTGAAAGAAGACAATACTTGTCGACTGAAGAACCTGGTTGGAAGCAAGAGCTCCGAATCTCTCTTTTCGCGTCAACCAGTACTGAATATTCGTTATCTCTGCCACCAAGAAGACAGTCAAACCGGAAATCATTAGCCATTTCGATAATTCCTGGGATTGATGATACCTATCTTCAAGAAACTTCGAAAATATAATACAAAATAGTGAAGTCAAAAAAGAGGAGACCACTATCGAACGAGTTGCAATCTTTTTCAAAACACGAGCAACAGTATCTGATTTGGGCAACATCTGGGTAACATCAAATCTCAACGCTGCTACGGCGATAACGAAGGAGGTAATGGTTCCATATATTCCGAAAAGCCCTTTTTCGTAGTCAGTATAAATTCGATTGATAAAAATTTGAAATATAAAAATGACGATCTGGGAGATCATGGTTCCCGTCATCAGAGTCAAGATCGCAGATACCACTGGACTACGATTCTTCTCGCGCAGCAGCTTTTCATGTAGTCGATGCCAGATCCCCCGCAATTCTTTCACCTCCTCAGATAGAAGATTCTCTCGTTTTCACCGGCATTTCACCGTCCTAAGTTCTTCTAACGTGAGTGTCTTGAAACGTACCAACCGTACCCATAACAACTGAGATAGAATATTGGCCAATTGAGCCTCACTATTCTCTTGATATTAGACTCGGGTGTGAAGCCGAAAGAAAGAAGCTTCGGGTCTAGCTGCTGGAAGAGCGATTTATGGAGCTCCTTGCGGACGCGTTGCTTTCGCGGGATCTTGATCCATTCCAAGATAAGTTCTCGACAGTTTGACAGTGTAAGCATGTTCACACCACACATGCCATAGGTAATATCACTTTGAGTACCCCATCTACAGCAGTCCTGTTCCCAGGCTAAAACATCAAACACATCATTTCCACAATTTTGCCTCACGTCCCTAAGATAGAGTCCGAGTATCTGCAAGGCTGGTTTGCCACTATTGTAAATACGGGAACGAACAAAGGATGGCGAAGCGAGTCTATCGGGAACGTTATTACCCGTAACACTTTTACCTATTTGGTCGATTATATTCCCGTTGAGAATCGCTCTATTACCGAATGTTTTTCTAATGGTAAGCGCTAGATTAAGCGAATAATCAGTTGCATCTCTACCGACGAGTCTTTTATAATAGCTCTTTTCAGATTCCTCCATACGGGAGTCCATAACTATAGAGTGCGGCACGCCATAATATTCAGATATTACATGAGAAATCTTCAAATCCGGCGTTTCATCCGTGAATGAAGGATGGCGGAAGGTGAATGTTGCCGGGTTATCACCCAGTTCCTTCATAAAGGCAAAATTAATCCTACTGTCATATCCAGCAGTTAACGGACACAGCAAGTCATAATACCTATTATATTCTCGATATATATTCTTCATAAGAAGAAGCGTTTTCACTACGACCTCATCGAGAGCTGTCCGTCTGACCAGACCCGGGGTCCTCCACACACGTTCGGCATATTGTTGACGAACATAAAGTATATGATTCGGGAGAAGAATTCTGACATGGTCAAAGCTGGTCACATTGTTCGGAAGGGGCTGACCATCAGGAGCATTCGTTGTAATCTTCACCATCTGAGAATCCGAACGGTTGCTCACATAAGCACCTACCAGATTCTCTGACACACCACAGGCCACCACGGGATCCTCGTGAGTATAGAAGACGGACATACTGCATGTCGCGTCCCCCCAGACTACCTCTACGCCATCAACACTTAAGTAGACGACGTATTTGCCTGCGAGACGGTTACACAGCTCATATGCGTACTTGATTCCCGACTCGGCTGCAGCCTCGAGAATCATCTGCGGTATTTCGTCACGGGATCGCTCACCATGCGCATCAACACAAAAACCAATAACAACAGCCTGTGAGGACCCTTCCGCATTTGTGAATTCTCTGCTCTCAGTCTTCTCGGTTGTATTGAGAAATAGAGAACCAGCGAGCTCTTCCGACTGGGCAAAAGCTTCATCAGGCTCCTGGGTAATTGAGTAAGCAAAAACTGCGTCGCCTGGTATCTCCAGCATGAACTGTCCTCCTGCATATCTCACTGGCAAGTCCGCGAGTCTAGCAAGACAATACTCTATATTGTCTAACCAGTTTAGGTCCCGTCACACAGAACTGAAGCAGTACTTGTGGTTCTCTTCTGTATGATGTTGACTGCGATTCCTGCTCTTCCACATTCGCTCGTCGAAGGGAGCGTTTAATGAAGTTTTTCGATCTCAAACTGACATCCCCCCGGTGGGTCACAGACTCTTCAGGCAGGCTCCACGTCTGGTCAATGTCCAGCGATACGCAGCTCATCATGCAGATGTTATCCAGTGGCGTAAATGAAGACATTTTGGCGAAACTTCCTGGCCACTGGACCATCGTCGATGAGCGAGAGGAAAACCCGATTATAGCCAGTGACCGGATTCGTTCCCATCCGCTTGCCTATGCATTTGTTAACGGAACGTGGTTAGTTACCGACGACTTCGAGGCTACTCGCACATTGAAATCACTTGAGCGGAATGACCAACAGGCTCGGATATTTGAGAGTACAGGCTTTTGTATCGGCCCTTACACTCTCGCAGAAAGCATTTGTTCAACTGAGGCCGCCCACTACGTCATCCTTAAGAAAGATGGGGAGAAAGAGTCTCGCCTTTACACGCGATATGCCTTCTCTCCAGACAGTGTTACCGATGCTGAAGAATTTAGTGACTTATTCAAGCATGCGCTCGATAGCAGCATAGGGCGCCTCCTCGACGTCGTCGGGGAAAGGCAACTTGTCATTCCTCTATCCGGAGGGCTCGACTCACGGCTTCTCGCATCCTACCTACGGTTGAAACATGTCGAAAATGTGATCGCATTTACGTACGGAAAAGATGACAGCGATGAAGTCAACATCTCGCATCTGGTTGCAAATGAATTAGGAATTGACTGGTTTGTGGTCCCCCTTGATACTTCAAAAGTCCACAAAGCTGTGACAGGATCTGATTTCGAGCACTTTCTCAGAAAAACCTGGAAAGGAACATCACTCCCACACATTCAAGATTGGTATCCACTTAGTGTTATTAAAGAAAACAAGCTCGTCGAGGACGATGCTGTTTTCCTGCCTGGCCATACGATTGTCGGCAATATGCACGACGAAAATCTTTGCGAAAAAGGGCATTCGTACAAAGAGATCTTGGCCGCAATAACTAAACACCACGCTAATCTTCAAGGCTGCTATCATGCCATTGGCCGCGATCCGGTTTGGCAAGCAGAACTTCAACGAGCAGCTTTAGAAATTGGTTCCAGAAATAATCCCCGAGCGACACAAGAGCTTATCGAATGGTTCAACCTCAGGGAAAGACAGGCTAAATATATCAATAATTCAATGTCGACGTACGAGTTCTTTGGCTATTCGTGGGCACTGCCGATGCTGGACCATGAATTTTGGATGCTATGGCTAAAGGGCGGATCGCACCTGACTCTTACCCGCGAATGGTATTCAAGATTTACCTCCCATCTTTATCAGGAAGCAACCGGCCGTGACGCACGGCTATTTCATCAGGCACCCATCCGACTGACACCCGCCATAAAGCGCCCCCTACAAGCCGTAGCAAAAGCTACGCGTGCCGACAACTTTATTGCCAAGTATCGTTCAGTCCGCATTATGATGAACCATCCTATGGCTTTCGAAGCTTATTCAAGTCTTTCACGCCTACAGCAGCTCCACGCATATCTGTGCGGGAAAAAGCAAGTCGGGCTATGGGCAAAGGAATTCGTGGAAAAAGGGTGGTGTGGGCATGAGAATCTACTTCCGCCAGCCGACCAATAGATCTCGCTTCCTATTCTCAGTCATAAGGAATTGCCGATGCATAAACGCCTTGATTCCCTGACCGGCTTACGATGGTGGGCAGCATTTGGCGTCTTCGCATACCATATGGCGAATCTGGCACCCCTTCGGCATCAGTCGCTCCTGAACGTGGGATATACGGGTGTTTCATTTTTCTTCGTTCTTTCCGGTTTCGTCCTCACTTGGTCAGCCACGCCGTCAACGGGCATTCGACAATTCTGGTGGAGAAGATTCGCCAGGATATGGCCGGCCCATCTCGTGGCACTGATACCCTGTCTTTTCGTTTTCTATTCTTTTTTCACACCGCCTGATGATCAGTCCTGGGTCAAGCAGTTCTCACTTCCAGTCATTGCACTGTCAATCATCTTGCTCCAGGGGTTTTCCACCCAGCCTGCGGTACTGTTTTCAGGAAATCCCGCGGCTTGGACTCTTTCGTGTGAAGCATTCTTCTATTTCCTTCACCCCTTGGTGAATCCGAGCAGAACGATGAAAAAGAAAGCTTCCTCTGCCCTGTTGACGAGTGCCGTTGGGGTAGGCGTTGTCATGTGCCTGCTTCGTGCTTCAGGAGTTATGATTTCTCCTCCGTTGGAAAGACTCTGGGAATTCTTTCTCGGGATGGCGCTCGCTCATCTTTTGCGCGCCGGCGTACGCTTTCATCTTCCTGCGTGGTCTACCTACGTCATGATTTCTGGCGTCATCGCCTTTTACTGGCTCCTGAATTCGCGATATCACGACCAATCAGGCCCTTTCATCAGCTCCTTAAGGACTTTCACTCCCGTCATCCTGGCACTCGCCTACACCGTAATGATTGGTATCTGCGCATCGGCGGACATCGAAGGGCACTATTCACCCCTGAGGCACCGGTTCCTCGTGACAGGCGGTGAATGGTCGTATGCTTTTTACCTCGTCCACGCTACTGTCCTCTATTCCTTCAAGAACTTCACTGGACTCATTCCGTGGGGAGTGTGGACTATCCCTGTGTGGTGCGTCGTATTCATCATCGCGCTTGCTGCGGCCGGCGGACTCCACTTATTGATCGAAAAACCTCTGGAAAGGAGGCTTCGTAGGTGGGGCGATTCTCACCTTTCACCTAAGGCATTCTGAGCCGAGGCCGTTTGAAAACGGAAGTGCTTTCAGCAACCGACCATTCAGTCAATGGGCTTTTCAAGAGCCCATTGGACTAGCGGCGCGCCCGATTCTTTTCCAAATGAAGGAATCGCTGTCATCAAATGGCCTCCGCTGAAGGGAACAGAAAATCCCTCGTTAGCGCCCAGGGCGGTAATACTATCGGTCATCAGGTCCCATCGATACATTTCAGAGCCGACATTTCCTGACCCATTGCCCCATACTGCGACTGAATCGTTCAACGATAACGCAATTCCATCGGACTTTTGATAGACCCACCCCGTGAAAGCATCCTTTTCACGATCGAAGCGCCCCAGCCAAGAACGCGCGGAGCATTGATCCTGGAAAACTATCACAATAAAGTGTTCGTCGCCCGCAAGCCACTGTACTTTGAAAAAGTCACCTGTCTGAATTTCAATATCGTGTCGGCTCGGCTTCGCCCAGTGAAGGGTGAATACGTCAGATTCTGACTCTGGTCCGTTCCCGGTCGTGTCACGAATCCATCCCACGTCTGTACCAATGGCAGCGGGCAAACGCCCCTGTTCGCGCGAGATGACAGTTCCAGGATTGTTCAAAGCGACCTGGAGGATTTGTTCCTCATATGCATTGTCCTGTCCATCGGCCGGGAGCACAGCTGGTACATACGCATATGTGCCATCGAAAGCAGGTGGAACCCATCCGGAGGCGACGGGAAGACTGCTCTGACCAGTCAGCGCCCATGATGAGAGCAATTCGGTCGCCATCTTCTGACCCGTCAGCGGCGCTCCCATCACACGCCACGCCATGGACCACGCGTTGGACGGCGTCCCGTCGAAAAGCTGTTCGGTCCATATCGCGTGGCCATGTGCGATTGTCCCTGCAAGAGGAGCCGGCGTGAGCGCGGTAGGCGGTTGCTCCGGCAGCAGTTTCGTCGACACAAATGGATAAAACTTCTTGCCTTCAATGATTCCTACATGAGTCGGACTGGAATGTTCAGCACGCGGCAGTTCCTGCGCAACCGCCAGAGCTTCACCCCTTTCGCCCATGCCGATCATTTGCAGTGGAGATCCGCTGTCAATAGTCGACCCGACAGTCGTGCTTCGGAAGGGGGCAACTGCTTGCGAGGTCGTATCAATAATGACAGATTCCGTCGAGATCGGTTCGCCTAAGACAGCCAGCACTGCACGAGAAATATCAGCGGGTTCACGCGCCTGTCGTTCACACGTGCTGGGATCCCGCAGACCTCCTGCTGCGGGCAGGGATTGCGGCTCGCTTTGCTGAGCCACACCGGTATTCTCCTCAGGCGCGCCCGATTGGCCATGGTCGCTCTGGATACTCCCTGTAAAGGAACTTGTACATGCGCACAGCCCCGACATCGCAGCACACGTTAGTGCTCCAGCTACAAACTGCAGACGGGTACGGCGCATCAATACACCATTCCATGGCCGCCGCCGCCATAATTGCCGAGGAAATTCTCCGCAAAACGGTTAGCGTCAAAGTAATCAAAGTAACGCTGCGCGCTATATCCGGTAATGGCAGATCCAGGCCCTCCCGGATCAACAAACCCCACTGTCGCATTTGATTTGTGGTAGCGATACGCAACAATGATGTGCGAACTGGTCCCAGTGTGACCGTTATAGTGGGGGCCTCCATAACTCTCAATCGTGTCCACCAGAACCGGGCGCCCTGTCTGAAAACTGTCGAGAACCTTGCTTCTGAAATCCCACCCACTGGGGAATGTTGTCTGTCGGTAGGACTGAGTTCCCATCCATCGGTTCAGGCCGACAGATAACCGGTGGTGTTCCCACGATGTTCCCCCTGAGGCACCACTTCCTACTGCCGCGTAGCTTGAAGATGCGAGATTCCAAATCGATAAGCTGTGCGTCGCATAGCGAGATTGCTGGTAACCCAGGTAATTGAGAACCATGTACATCGACGTCGGCCCGCACGTTGATCCGTCAGGTTGTCCCTGCCACGAAATGGGATGCGTGAGCCACTGATCGGTTTCCTGTACCCGATGAGCATACGTCGGTTTCGGTAAGGGAATACTCCTGAAGGAGCGGTTAGTTCCTCTGTAGGTGAAAGAGTACAGGTGCAGGATCCCTCGCGTGTCCACAGCAACAAGCTCCTTGGAAGAATGCGAGGTATTTCCAACAAGAAGTGGCGACATACTCTGCCATCCCCACCCTATGAGTCGTGGTGGTTCGAAGCGCCCGCTCTGGCTCTGCTGAAGAACGTACAGGTGACCATTGTCATCACGGGAGATGAGATCTGAACGACCCGAGCTATTCCAGTCATCTGCAGAAAAAGCATGAGAGAGCAGGTCATCGACTTTTCCGAGGTTGCGTGGCGGCAGGAACGTTCCTTGGCCATTTGTCGAATAGAGCATGAGACTTTGATCAGAGTCCAATGCGTAGATAGCCGGGTGGTGATTCGGCCCATTGCGTAGCAACCAAACTTTCGCGAAGCTGCCCCACCCCTGACCAACGTAGTACGGCGCAAGGAATCCACCGCGTGCATCGCCAGGATACAGTCGCAGCCTTCCATCTGGCATGCGGGCTAATATATCGCTGCGATTGTCCCCATTAAAGTCAATTCCTGTGTAAATGTCTCGAACTGCATTCCACCCCTGACCAATAACGCGCGGACTGCCAAAGCGAGTAGATGAGTTCATGGGATAGAAAGTCAGCTGACCATTCGAATTAACCAAAGCGAAATCTGCATGGCCATTCCCATCAAAATCGCCCATCGAATACACCCTTGACTGCGGCCAGCCCACTCCGATCATTTCGTGGGTCGACAAGCTAATGTCGTACCACACGTCGTCAGGTCCAGGAGGTTCAGGTGCTGGATGCGACGGCTCCGAATCACTTGATCCACTCAAGCCTGCAACCTTCACAGAATAAAGAAGGCCGCGAGCATCGGCAATATCGATACTCCCCTCACCACCGCCCGCATAACCGTTGGACTGGGCGAAAACAGGTGCCTCGAAAGAGGTTTTCAACGAAGCGTACGACGAATAAGCCAGTCCATCGGTCGTCGCATGCAAATTAACATCACCATCTGATGACAGGCAAATAATCGATGAATGACCCGTGTCGAAAAGATCGCTCGCCGGGAATGGCGTGCAATGATGATTCGGGAAACTCCCGGGACGAGGCGCTTTCCACTTTCCTTTACCATCTGTTCCGTATACGCTCATCTGGTTATCTCTGAAAGCGAGAATTGCTGCATTGCCACCTGGACCACGCTGAATCGCAATCAACCGATCAAAAATAGCCCAACCCTGTCCAACCTGTCTGGATGCCTTGAAGGATCCTGATCCCGACCCCGGGTACAAAACAAGCGCCCCATTGGGGTGAACGCCCAGGACATCTGTGTGGCCATCACCGTCAAAGTCGATGCCAGCCATCACATGCGGCAGTGTTGACCATCCTTGGCCGACACGTTGACGTGGTTGAAAGGTTGTGGGAGAGGAACGCGGATACAGCCACAGCGTTCCGTCACCCGTGACAAGAAACAGGTCGCCGCTTCCGCTGGCGTCAAAATTCCCGGCGTTGTATATGTCCCCGACAGTCCAGCCGTTGCCGATGACTTCTGTTGACTGGACGGACACGATGCCGCCGTCATGTGATCTCACAGAAGTCTGGGGCGAAAAGTCGTCAGGTGGATCTTGCGGTTGAGAGGAATCTTCTTCGCGAGCACTGGTCTCTTCTTCAAGCCCGCTGCCTTCAGGATCTTTCCACTCATCAGCTTGGCCAGTATTCCCAGCCTCCTCAGGAGCTCCTTCTACCGCACCAGTATGTGCTGGATCCTCAGAAGAAGATGTCGACCTGTCTTCTTCGGTCGATGTTCCTTGGCTTCCTGCCGTCTGGTCGTCTTCCACGTAGTCGCTATCCGTTGCGAGAGCGGCGACGGGCATACTCGCAGCCGCAAGAGAAAGGAAAACAGCGGCACTGAAATAACGAGCGATTTTTATCATTCCACCTCATATCATCAACGTGCTCATAGCATTCTAATATGCACATATTGGCGGTTCTTCAGGTCACTCAGGGCAAGTCCCCCACATAAAGGACAGCCAAATGTCACATCACTTTCGCGCTTTCCAAGCCGCATGACGATACGCTTTCTGATCTACCCCGTGATAGCTTCGATAATTGTCAATGTTGAAGCACACCCGCGTTCGACATTGAGCCGCGAGCGCCCACAAGGCCCTTCAACGCCTCCTCTTGTAGCCGCGCAGCCCATCAAAGCGTCTCCCCGTCGCTTCGATATCCAGGGTCTGCGGGCGATCTGCATGGTGCAGGTGCTTCTCTACCACGCATGGCGCATCGGCTCCCCATCGGTGTTGACGCATTCATCATGATTTCCGCTTACCTGATGACGTCGTCATTCGTGCGTCGTTCAGAAGCCGGACGCATGCCGTTTTTCCTGGAGCGCTGGGCCAACACATTCAAGCGCCTTCTTCCGCCCCTCGTCGTCACTGTCTTCGCCACCGTTATTGCCTCCTTCATCATTCTTCCGCGCTCACGGTGGGTCGAACAGACCATCCAGGGATTCGCGTCAGTGACCTACTGGCAGAACTGGCGCCTGGTGTCGGTTGCCGCCGACTACTACGCCAATGACTCCGGGCTTGCCAGCCCCCTGCAGCACCTGTGGTCCATGTCAATGCAGGGCCAGGTGTTCCTGCTCTGGCCATTCCTCATGACGTTGTGTGTTCTGCTGGCACGCAGGAAGCGGCACCTGATTCGCCCTGTCGTCTGCGCTGCATTCACGCTGCTGACCGTTGCGTCACTGATGTGGCTCCTGACAGCGGCCCCAGATGACGCGAGCATTTATTTCGATACACGTGCACGAATCTGGGAGTTCTCCCTCGGCTCAGCAATCGCAGCCGCAGCGCCATGGCTCCGTCACCTGCGCCCCTGGGGCCGCCTGATGTCATGGGTGGGTCTGGTCGTCCTGCTGATCTACAGCCTGGTGAGCATCGGCACCTATCCAGGTCCCATGGCCGCAGTCCCCATGCTCGCGGTTTCCACAATCCTTCTCTTCCCCAGCAAATCGCCTCGCTCAGCCGCAGCATTTCTGTCCACGCGGCCGCTGCCGAATCTGGGCGACATTTCCTACGCCGTATATCTGGTTCACTGGCCCATTTTCACGCTCACCCTGGCTGCCCTCGGCCAGCACCGACTCACGGTGGTCGAGGGACTGCTTGCCATCGCAGTGTCCATCGTTGTCGCAGTAGTTCTGACCCGTGCGGTCGATGATCCGGCGCGTAAGGGTCGCTGGGTCAATGCACGTACCCGCAACAAGGCGATCGTGGCGTTGGCAAGCGTTCTGGCTGGAGCTGTGCCTCTGGCCGCCACGTACTGGACTCTGCATGTCAAAGCTCAGGACGACCTGATGAACCTCACGGATCTGCAGAATAACGTGGTCTCCGAAACTCACCCCGGTGCCACGATTTTCGACACGAGCAGTGAGAGCACATACTCCGCATCTGACAGCGATGCGACCACTGACGGCAACATGCAGCCGGTTGTTTTTGACGAGGATCCGCTGCCCAGCCCGTTTGCCTTGGACAAGCAGTGGGCCTCGTATTCCAATCCGTGTGACGCGGATGGACAACGCCTGTTCAACACTGACGACGGGTCGTGCCGAACCTATGCGGCAGATGACCAGCACTCCGAAGGCCACATTCTGATTGCCGGAGATTCTCACGCTGAACAGATGATTCTGACGCAGGTCAGCATGTTCCTGGACGCGGCACAATGGAATGCGACTGCCGTCCTGCAGGGCGGGTGCTCGTGGGGAATGCCGGACAGCTACGAGGGGACCTGTCAGGAACGCAACCAGAATCTGCTGGACTACATGGACATGCACGACTTCGATGCGGTGATGCTGGTCAGTACGGCCGCTTCTCCTGATTCCCCTGATGAAAGCCTGGTCAGCGGTCTGGAAGACCTCGTCACCTACCTGAATGAGCGTGGGATCCCGGTGGTCGGTGTGCGCGACAATCTGCGCTCAGAGCAGAACCTGTTTGACTGCTCTGATTCCAATCCAACCGACGGGACGTACGGCGGATGCCTGTTGGAGCGCGCTGCGTATTTCCCTGACGCTGATCCGACCGACCAGCTCAGCTCCAGCCTTGACTTCACGCAGATTGACATGACGGATCAGGCTTTCTGTTTCGATCAGGTGTGCCCGACCCTCATTGGAAACATTTCCGTCTACCTTGACGACAATCACGTCACGCTCGACTATGCGAAGACAATGGCTCCCGCATTCAGCAGGAAAGTTGGTGAGGTTCTGGGCGCATGAACGCCCTCGCCAATCCGTATGGAATGAACGAGGGCGTCCGGCGGTCACCTTGATGAGGGGCGACCTGACAAGTGCGTCAGTATTCAGTTATCGAAGTGCACGACCTCATTGGATGAAGCGGACTTCAGGATTGCTTCGACTACGCGCAGCGCAGCAAGGCCGTCATTCATCGTGACGTGCTCATCGCCAACGCCCCAGATGGCGTCGCGGAAGTGCTCCTGCTCCACGGCGATCGGCTCACGCTTGGTCAAGGCGTAGCGCGTCATGGTGCCTTCGGACACTCCGCGGAATGCGGCGATCTGATCCCACTGGACAGGCATCTGGCCGTTTTCGAAGAAGGTCAGATCCCCCATCACGGTGTTGGCGACCAGCGCGCCATGCTCGCCGGTGACGATCGTGGTGCGGTCCTTGTACGGAGTGAGCCAGTTGACCAGGTGGTTGACCAGCACTCCGTTGGCGAAACGACCCGACACCGTGACCATGTCCTCGTGTTCACGCCCCGACCGGTACGCGGTCTGTGCGAATAGTTCGGCATAGGTGGAGCCGGCGACCCATGCGGCCAGATCCACGTCGTGAGTGGCCAGATCCTTGACAACGCCCACGTCTGAAATGCGTGCAGGGAATGGGGACTGGCGACGCGTGACGATCTGGTAGACCTGACCGAGCTGGCCGTCCTGAACGCGGCGACGCATCTCCATGATCGCCGGGTTGCAACGCTCCACGTAGCCAACAGCGCCGACAAGTCCTGCTGCGTTGAACGCGTCAGCCAGACGCTGTCCGGCCTCGACACTTGCGGCAAGCGGTTTTTCAACCAGTGTGTGAACCTCAGCTTCAGCCAGTTTGAGAGCCGCTTCCTCGTGGAAAATGGTGGGGACAGCAACAATGGCGGCGTCAATCCCGGTTTCGATCAGAGCATCAACGTCTGGAAGAACAGGCATGTCACCGGCAACGCCGAAGCGGTCACCGCTGGGATCGGCAATGCCGACCAGTTCGAACCCTTCGGTTGAGCGTGCATTGCGCACGTGGTGACGTCCCATCGAACCGATGCCGAGGACACCTACGCGAATAGGCTGTCCTTTTTCGATGCGATGCCGCTCGGGTGCTGATGATGTCATGCGACTCACGCTCCAGCCTTGGCGCATGCGGACACGGCCTCAACGATGCGATTCAGGTCTTCAGCCGACAGGGAGGGGTGAACCGGCAGGGAGACAACCTCGCGGGCAGCCTTTTCCGTGTTCGGCAGTTCAAGACCCTCAGCGTAGGGTGCCAGGGACTGCAGGCGGTGATTCGGGATCGGGTAGTACACGCCGGAGCCGACCTGCCATTGGTCTTTCAGTGCGTCGCGGAAGGCATCACGTTCCTCGCCGGTCGCGCCTTCCAGACGGATTGTGTACTGGTGGTAGACGTGTGAGTAGCCTTCCGGCACGGTCGGGGTGACCACTCCGTCCACAGAGGCGAGACCCTCGCTGAGCTTTGCAGCGTTCTCCTTGCGGGTCTTCGTCCAGCCTGCGAGTTTCTTCAGCTGTGTGCGACCAACAGCAGCAGCCACATCAGTCATACGGTTGTTCAGACCGACCAACTCATTGGCGTACTGCTTTTCCATGCCCTGGTTACGGATCAGGCGGCAGCGGCGAGCAAGCTCATCGTCAGCGGTGGTGGCCATGCCGCCCTCAAGGGACGTCATGTTCTTCGTCGGGTAGAAGGAGAAGGATCCCCAACTGCCGAACGTACCCACCGGCTTGCCGTTGATCGACGCGGCGTGTGCCTGAGCGCAGTCTTCGAAGACCTGCAGATTGTGCTTCTTGGCGATCTCAAGGATGGCGGGCATGTTGGCCGGCAGGCCGTACAGGTGCACGACCTCGATGGCCACGGTCTTATCAGTGATTGCAGCTTCAACGCTGGCCGGATCCAAAGTGAACGTATTGACGTCAATATCAGCGAACACAGGGTTGGCTCCGGCGATGGCAACGGAGTTGCCGGTGGCAGCGAAGGTGAAGGACGGCACGATCACTTCAGCATCTTCAGGAAGCTGCGACGCCAGAGTGGCGACGTGCTGAGCTGATGTGCCGGAGTTGACGGCCACGCAGTTCACGCCTGCGACAACCTGCTCAGAGAATTCTTCTTCGAAAGCCTTGACCTGAGGGCCCTGAACAACCATTCCGGTTGCGAGCACGTCGTCAACAGCCTGACGCTCGTCGTCACCGATCAGTGGCTTTGCAGGCGGAATAAATGCACGTTCCATTAGTGAGAAACCTCTTTCAACGTTGTCTGTCCATCACTTGATTGTTCTTCGTAGTACACGTCACCGGTCAGGGGGCAGCGGTACAGTGTCTGCCCCTCGTTCACCGATTCGAGAGCGCTGCGGGCGCCTTCGTCAATGTCATGTCGATCCACTGGTTCAAGGCGTGCACCCGAGCGGCCGACCCACCCAATGCGCCTGGCTGGCACGCCGGCAACAAGGGCGAAATCAGGGACGTCCTTCGTGACGACTGCTCCGGCAGCGACTGTGGCCCATGCGCCGATCGTCACGGGCGCCACGCACACGCTGCGAGCGCCAATTGCGGCGCCTTCCTTGATGGTGACGCCAACCGGCTCCCAGTCAGATGCAGATTTGATGGTTCCATCCGGGTTGACGGCCCTGGGGAAGTGATCGTTGGTCAGGACTGCTGCCGGACCGATAAAGACACCATCGGCAAGGGATGCGGGCTCATAGACAAGGGCGTAGTTCTGCACTTTGCAGTTGTTCCCCATGTGAACGCCCTCGCCAATATAGGCACCACGGCCAACGATGCAGTTTTCACCGATGTGAGCATCTTCGCGTACCTGGGCGAGGTGCCAGATGCTCGAGCCCTCGCCTATCGACGCGCTCGATGCAACATCGGCAGTATCAACAATTCTGGGCATATACCCTCCTGACGTACTGTAGCCACTTAATCATACGCACTCACAGCCCAAGATCACAGGCACCACCCGCACACTTCGGCAATGCGCAGGCAGAGCGTGCGCACCGGTGTGGAATAATGCCAGCATGGAGCGATATGAGGACACGTGGCTGATTGTGCCTTTATATAACGAGGCCACAGTTGTCGGACAGGTGATCCAGCAGGCGCGGCGCACGTTCCCGAACATTGTGTGCGTGGACGACGGGTCAAAAGATGATTCCGCCAGACAGGCGCGTCTAGCCGGGGCACACGTGGTGACGCATCCCATTAACCTCGGTCAGGGCGCAGCGCTACAAACTGGATTCGAATACTTCCTCACCCGTACGAATGGCACGTACGCCGTCACCTTTGATGCCGATGGGCAACACCGCGTCGAAGACGCAGTGGCAATGCGCCGCACCTCAATCGATACCGACACGCCGATTATCTTCGGCTCCCGCTTCCTTGAAGGTCACGTCGATATTTCCAGTTTCAAGCGTGTGGTGCTGAAAACGGCAGCGCTGGTGACTCGCGTGCGCACCGGAATGAAACTGACCGATGCGCACAACGGTCTGCGAATGCTGCGCCGCGACGCTGTCGAACACGTGCATTTGACACAAAACCGTATGGCACATGCTTCTCAAATCGTTGCCCAACTGGCGCGTTCAAAGATGAAGTGGCTGGAATTTCCGGTCACGATCATTTACACCGACTACTCGCGCTCCAAGGGACAGTCACTGCTGAACTCCATTAATATCCTCGTCGAATTGCTGATGGGGTGAGCGACATGTTGACAAATTACTGGCTTATCAAGCTACTCCTGCTGGCGGGGCTGCTGCTGCTGGCATGGTTCGTCATGCGTCCCATACGCAATCCGAACCAACTGGCGCTCAAACGCCTCGGCATGCTGCTGATGATCGTCTTTGCAGCATTCGCGGTGCTCTTTCCCGGTCTGCTGAACCGTCTGGCCGCATGGCTGGGCGTGGAGCGAGGCATCAACCTCCTGCTCTACGCGTTGGTTTTGGCTTTCTTCATGCAGGTTGCCACGACGTATCGGCGCGATGCCGATACGGAAAAGCGCTTAACTCAGTTAGCTCGCGCTATCGCACTGTCAACACACCCGCCGCTTCCTCACTATCGTGATGACGATACATATTCTGGGACAACCTCTGACAGCGTTTTCCCTGCCGATACCACGGAATCAACGGAACCTGTGCCAGATGGCGATGAAACGAAAGATGCCGGCGCCCCCCTCGACAATGACGCTGACGACAAGTAGCATCGGCGGTCAATCTGGGCAACGACGGCGCTTTGACCTCGGGCTGCGTACGCTAGCACGCCAGGGGCCGTATACGCATGGGGAACGACACGACAAACCTTACAGTCTCAATAACGTTTGGATAACGATTTTCCGGTACAATCACACTCAATGAGTACAGCCAAACGATTTCTTGCGTTTCGCGCAATGCAACATAGCGCCACTGAAGTTCGATACTTCAGCGCGATTCGCGCTGTCCTCGGCGTGCTGGTCTCGCTTGTATTGTTAGCAGGCTGTACAGGCTTCTTTGTGATTAAAGATTTTCGTGACCAACTCTCCGAAAACATCATCGATATCAGCGATTTCGACAAGGGTGGCACGACCGACGAAGAGAAACCACCAGGGGACCCTTTCGCCGGCAAAGCACTGAACATTCTGGTTTCCGGCATTGATTCGCGTCTCAACGCAGACTACGCGTATGGCGATCCCGACAAGATCGACACCATTCGCTCCGATACCACGATGATCGTGCACATCTCGCAGGATCGCTCGAGGGTACAGGTGGTGTCGATTCCGCGTGACCTGATGACGACGATCCCCTCATGCCAGTCAGCCGAAGGCTACGAGACCTACGAACACTATGGCCAGTTCAACTCTGCCTTTGCTGACGGAGCAGGCAAAGATGACATCGCCGGCGGGATCGCATGCACGAAAGCGACTGTCGAGTTATTGACAGGACTTGAGCTGGACGGGTTCGTCGTCGTCGATTTCGCTGGTTTTGCGCATATGGTGGACGCGCTCGGCGGAGTCTGGTTTGACGTGCCGTCAACCATTGAAAACGACGACTCGAACATCTACTTTGATCCAGGATGCCAGCATCTCGACGGGCGTCGTGCCCTCGACTACGCCCGCGTACGCTACGGAGTGGAAGATTCCGACGGGTCCGACCTTGAGCGCATCGGCCGCCAGCAAGCACTCGTGGGTGTCATATTCAACACACTACTGTCCAAGAACTTCATCACCGACATGCCGGCATTGCTGTCGTTCCTCAAGCAGACTCTGGCGGCGCTCAAGATGTCCAGTGAATTCGCCGACATCACTGATGACGCGGGACTGCTCATGTCACTGGCAAGTATCAGCCGTGAAAACATCCAATTTCTCATGATGCCGAACACGCCAGATGACTACGACCCCAACAGGGTCGTCGCAGTTGAGCCCGACGCCACTGAGGTGTGGAATGCTCTTGCCAACGATGAACCGTACCCACCTGGCAGCGAGTACCGCGATGGCAACGGCGTGATGCGCACAGTCCCCTACCCTGAGGGCGATGGGCAATCCAGTGATGACAGCTCCGGGGCATTCGACGACTCTGATAACACCGAGATTGACGGCGGTAATGCAACCAACGAGGCACCGGGCCCTGACCTGCTGTCAGAGGATCTCTCAGATGAGTCAGCTGAGAGCACCCCAAGTTGTCCTCCGACCGGCCACTAAACGTCGAGCCGATACGTTTCGCACGCGTCCTCGTCTTTTTTGTTGTGCCGAGTGGTCGCGTGCAAGCGACCACTCGGCGCCACGCTGAGCGACAGGATTTGAGACACCGATCAGGCATACGAGCACCTTGAGCCCAATACAACGTAAATTAGACACCGGTACCCATTGGCGTGCCGCGAAGTCTCTCGCTTCTATGATGCTTTGCATTCTCGATTGCATGCGACGCACTGCCGAAGAACTCAACGAGTAAGGAATATTCGACGTGACAGACCATCCCCCGTCATTTGCACCTGACCCGGGTCGGTCTCGCCCTCGTGCCAATGATGCGCACAAAACCTCCGAGCATCGCCGCACGCCAGATGCGCAGCGCTCGCCAGGCCGCAGTGCAGCGAGCCACCTCCGCACAACATCCGATGCTCCCGCAGATCCGAACCCCGCGGCCACACCTCAGCGCCGTTCCTTCCGTGATCCGTATGCTCGCCGTGGTACTCCTGACCCATCATCCAGCTCTTCTCGCGTCCAACAGTCCGGAGGAAGCAGCGCTACCCACGCTGATTCACATTCGCGTGCAGATCGTGGCGGCCCTGTCCACCTGGGCCGTGCGTCCTCACACAGCTCCGGCACCCATTCCTCACAGCAATCCTCCGCTCGCAATCAGCCGGCCGAGCCAACCAGGCGCATGCCATCACACACCACGCCGCGCAATCAGCGGCAACAGCCACCCTCGTTCCTGCCGGCCGACCAGGTGCGTCAGCTTCAATCTCAACGCGCTGCGCTCTCTGGCACCAACGATGACGGGACGCCCGCGACGCCGCGCCAGCAGGCTTTTCATCCGCCACGCCAATGGACGATTCCTGAGCGTTCGCATCCAGCGCAACAGTACGGCTCGTCCGGCCCATATGGCTCCTCAGAGCCCTCCAGCTCATCCGCGCGCGACCGCGCACGCCCGCGACGCCGGCGTCACAGGCGCTGGCCACTCGTCCTCGTCATCATTCTGGTGCTCATCATCGGATGGCCGGCATTCCTCGTCTGGGATGCGAACCAGCACCTCGGGCGAGTTGACGCACTCACCACGAACGCGGACACTCCTGGCACCACATACCTGCTCGTCGGTTCAGATTCCCGGGCCGATGGAGCCGTCGCTGACGGTACCGAGGGCGCTCGAGCCGACTCGATTCTGCTGATCAACGTCGCGCCCAACAGTCAGGCCACCGCAATTTCACTGCCTCGCGACACGTACGTGTCGGATCCGGACTACGGCGACATCAAGCTCAACGCAGCCTACTCCCTGGGAGGTCCCAACCAGCTGGTCGCAACGGTCGAATCGCTTACCGGACTCACCGTGGATCACTACGTCGAAATCGGAATGGGCGGCGTGGGAACAATCGTTGACGCGCTGGGGGGCATCAATTTGTGCCTCGACATGGACGTGAATGACGAGCTGTCCGAGCTGAACTGGCAGGCCGGATGCCACGACGCCGATGGTCGCACCGCGTTGGCATTTTCACGCATGCGTTATTCAGATCCGCTCGGTGACATCGGCAGAGCCGAGCGCCAACGCCAGGTCATCACCAAGACCATCGGGACGGCCCTGTCCCCCAATGTCCTGCTCAACCCAGTAGCCACCTTGAGGGTTGAACGCGCCGGAGCGAGTTCACTCACCGCCGACAAGTCCGCATATTCAACCGACATTGCCCGATTGGTGTGGGCATTCAAGTCAGCCAGTGACGCCCAACTCATGGGTGCACCGCCCATCGAATCCATGGGCTTTGAAATCGGATCTGGCTCAGCTGTTTTGCTGCGAGACACGACCGCGCCCGAGTTCTTCGCCAAAGTCGCACGCGGCCAGATCACACCAGGGGACCTCAACCAGCTTGACGGGTAGGTCGCTAGTGCGGTCCACCTTGTAGTCGGCCGACACACAATGGTGCGCGCCACCTGCAGACTAAATGAGCGCCACCGCGTGCGCACGCTCCCCTGTCCTTGGAGGCGGCATGACAAAGCCGCCCTCGTCACTGTCGAAAACACCAATGACGAGGGCGACCCGTGAGCCTGTAAGGTCCGCCGGCTCCTAGTTGCTGGCGGGAACCTCAAAGTGACGAGGGCCGGCCTGCCACGCTTCCCAGGCGGAGCTGAGGATGTCATGGACATCCAGTTCGGGCGTCCAGTTCAGGTCCTTGCGGATACGGGACGAATCGCCGATGAGCTGAGGCGGGTCGCCGGCGCGGCGATCCAGCTCCTCGACCGGGAAATCCCAGCCCGACACTTCGCGCAAACCGTCTATGATCTCGCGAACGGACGTGCCTTTCCCAGTGCCAACGTTGAACACGCGATGTTCCGGCTTTCCATCTTCAAGAGCATCAAGTGCAGCGATGTGTGCCTGAGCCAGGTCGCGCACGTGGATGTAGTCGCGGATGCAGGTGCCGTCCGGCGTGGGGTAATCCGTGCCGAAGATCTTGGCGGACTCGCCCTTGGAAATGCGATCCAGCACCATTGGAATCAGGTTGAGGGTCGCGGGGTCTTCCAGGTCGTTCCACCCCGCACCTGCCACGTTGAAGTAGCGCAGGCCGATCCAGTTCAGGTCCCATGCGCGTTCACAGTCCGCCATCATCCACTCGGCGATGAGCTTGGTCTCGCCGTACGGGTTGATTGGTTTCTTCTCGATGTCTTCGGGGACGACCTCGACGGGCGGCATGCCATACACCGCGGCCGAAGAGGAAAAGATCATGCGGGTGACGCCTGCATCCTGCATCGCCAGAAGCATGTTGGCGAGGCCGCCGATGTTCTGCTGGTAGTACCAGGCGGGGCGCTCCACCGATTCGCCAACCTGCTTGCGGGCGGCGAAGTGGATTACTGCGTCCACGTCCTCATCGACCATGGCGTTGGTCAGAACGCCGCGAGCTTCATCGGATGCGCAATCGATTTTGATGAGTTTCGCGTCGCCGATACGGTCAGCTGTTCCGTACGACAAGTCGTCGACGACGATGACGCGTTCACCGCGCTGCTGGAGAAGCCGTACTACATGTGCGCCGATGTAGCCGGCGCCGCCACATACAAGAATGCTCATGTCACTACTGTATTACGGATTTGCATGCCAGGTCACGCACGTGGTGCGTGACCGTCCGACGAACTCTCAGTGTGATTCGAGGGGCGGCGCGCATCGGTCCGAACGCTGGGCCAGATAGATGCAGGTACTGGTTGGTGGATCGACAACGGTAGTGAAAGGTGTTAGTGCTTCTGGCTACCCAGTTCATCGCGCAGGCGTGTTCCTTTGTTCATGGCAACTGCGCGCAGATCCTGCTGGAAAGCTCGCATGTGGGCGCGAAGATCGGCAGCAGCCTCGTCGGTACCGACGCTGAGGATACGTACCGCCAACAATCCAGCGTTTCGTGCACCGCCGATTGACACCGTGGCGACCGGCACGCCAGCAGGCATCTGCACAATCGACAGCATGGAGTCCACACCATCCAAGTGTTTCAGTGGTACCGGAACACCGATGACGGGCAGTTCGGTGAGCGCTGCGAGCATGCCGGGCAGATGCGCTGCACCACCGGCACCTGCGATGACGACACGCAGACCTCGCTCGGACGCTGACCTGCCGTAATTCACCATGTCTTCAGGCATGCGGTGCGCAGAAACGACACCGACCTCACAGGCGATGCCAAACTCTGCAAGGGCATCAACGGCAGGTTTCATCGTCGGCCAATCTGAATCCGACCCCATGACCACCCCGACCAGGGGATTCTGACCGGTTGGGGTCACGATAGGAAACGCGTCGCCACCCTCCCCGCGCCGAGTGGTCGCTTGCATGCGACCACTCGTGGATTCCTCTGATGGTTGTAGGCTCATGGTGCTCCGTGTCCTCTCGTGTTGTTCATTGGTGCTTTGCGCACTCACAGCGCGCCGCCACCTCATCATCAGGCATACCCCTGTCTTAATCTCATAGTGCCACGCCGCAGAGCGTCGCCCTCGTCAATGACGACTAGTGTGACGGGCCTAGCCGTCCTCCTCCTCCGGCTCGCCGAACAGCGCATCGACAGCCGCCTGAGCTGCGGCCTGAGCTTCTTCCACCGTAGTCGCAGATGCGTTGACATGTCCGAGCTTCCGGCCGGGTCGCACCGACTTGCCGTACAGATGGATCTTTGCTTCCGGACTCGATGCCAAAGCCTGAGACAGGCCCGCGCTGGGATCGTGTCGATTCGACCCCAGTAGGTTCACCATGACCGTGGCAGGCGCCGTCATTCGCGTGCTCCCCAACGGCAGGTCGAGCACAGCGCGAAGATGCTGTTCAAACTGACTGGTCACAGACCCGTCGATCGTCCAGTGACCCGAATTGTGCGGTCGCATGGCAAGCTCGTTCACCAACACGCGCGCACCGTCAACCCCATCAGCAACAAAGAGTTCGACAGCCAAAACACCGGTGACTCCCAGCTCAACTGCAATACGCTCCCCAAGATCTTCCGCCTGCCGGGCAAGCTCGGCAGAAATACCTGGTGCAGGCACCCGCACAATGGAGCAGACTCCGTTGTGTTGGATCGTCTGAGCAACTGGCCATGAGCGCACCTGACCGGATGGATTTCGGGCGACGAGGGCGGCCAGCTCCACCGTGAATGACACCTTTTCTTCAGCAAGGAGCGGCGCTCCGCCGTCGAACCAATCGTCAACACCATGAGCATCGCCGACAACCCGCACGCCATGACCATCATAGCCGCCAACCGGTGTCTTCACGATGACCGGCCATCCAACCGCGTCGCCAAATGCTGCCAGTTCCTCGGGTGTGGTGACCTTCGCCCAACGGGGGCACGGAATCCCGGCGTCAGTGAGGCGTTCACGCATAGCGAGCTTGTCCTGCGCGTACAGCAAAGCCGATGCAGGTGGATTGATTGCAATGTCGGATCCAACCTGCTTCAGGATGTCCTGCGGAACGTGTTCATGCTCGAACGTCAGCACATCCGCGCCGCTGATGATCGTGCGCACAGCATCGATGTCCGAGGGGTCCCCCACCACTGAATGCACAACAACTGAGCCCGTTGCACTATCCTCAGCTTCAACCAGCGCATGTAGGTCGATTCCCAGTGCAATGGCACTTTCCTGCATCATGCGCGCCAGCTGACCACCACCGATCACAGCGATGACGGGGCGAGGTGAAGAAGGCGCTGGCGCACCGCTAGGTGCCCCGGTGGCATGAGACGCCACGTGACCATGTGGCGCTTCGAGGTTGTCGACGGCTGCTGCCGTGTTTGCGGATTCTTCGACTGGTGACTGCGCAGTATTTGATGAGCTCACACATAGAATCTACCGCTCACCCGCGGCTTCGTCACATCCCAGCGCACTAGGGTTGTGTGTGCCGAGTGGTCGCTTGCACGCGACCACTC
>NZ_KV816976.1:0-23127 GCF_001814535.1 Actinomyces sp. HMSC065F12 | reverse complement strand
GTGGTCGCTTGCACGCGACCACTCGGCACACACAATAAAAATCAGAAGCGCCGCGAGCGCCTTCCCATTGATACCAGGGGTCCCTGCGGCATGACTCGATCGGGGTCAATCGACGCGGGAATGGCCGCGAGTGACACGGTGAATACCGGTGGCGCTGCCTGCGTCAGTTCCAGTCGCCCGCCCATCGCTTCGGTCAGGTCGTGCGCTAATCCCAGCCCAATTCCACTGGACCCGTGACCGGATACGCCGTAGTCAAAAATCTCGGGAGCCAGTTCCTCAGAGACACCCTCGCCCTCGTCACTCACATCGATCATCACACCGCGCTTCGTGGGTGACTTGCGGGAAACCACTCGCGTTTCGCCGGCACCGTAACGCAAGGAGTTTTCGATCAGTGTTGCCAGCACCTGCCCGAGCTTCGCTGCATCGGCCAGCACCGAAGCACCCGATTCATCGGTGAAAGTCAAAGTCCGACCGGCCTGCGTGAAAGCACTCTCCCACTCTTCGCGAGCCGTGTTGAATATTTCCACCACATGGATAGCCTCCGTGTGCCCGCTGGTGCGTTTGGACGTGTCGAGCAGGTCCGTCACCACGGTCGTCAAGCGCTCGACCTGTTCAAGACAGCTGGATGCTTCTTCACGCACTTCGTCTTGCTCAGCGATCATCTCGATCTCCTCGAGCCGCATCGACAGAGCCGTCAGAGGCGTGCGCAGCTGGTGAGAAGCATCAGCGGAAAAACGGCGTTCTGCCGCCAAGCGCCCCGCCATGCGCTCTGCTGTTCTGGCCAGTTCATCCTGGACCAAGTCAATTTCCTCAATGCCGGATGGCTTCACTCGCGCACGCACCATACCGGCGCCAATTTGCTCGGCCTGAGCAGCCAGATAAATCAGCGGAGCGGACAGTCGGCGTGACAGCCGCTTCGCCAAAGCCCAGCCAACTAGCATCGATAGTGCTGCACCACCGATGAACAGGACAATCACACCGATAACGCGACGTATCGCGGGCATCGCGGAAGTTTCCATCGTCACGATCGTCCCCAGCGAAGATGATTCCGACGACCTGAGTTTAGGGCCCGAGATGGTCTCACCCACCACGATTTCCTCCTGCCCGCGCGCCTTCACACGTGTCCACGCATCAGCCTCTTCCACGACCAGCGGTTTCGCCCAGGCTTCAACCAGATGCTCAGAAATCTGCGTGCCCTCCGAAATGCGGCGGTCAGATGCCCGCATGAGGGATTCGACGCGCGCGTCCAGAGCATTTTGCTCACTTTGCCACGCCATGATGGAGCCGATCGTCGCACCCGGAATACCCATCAGCAGGACAACGACTGCTACGGCAGCCAGGATCATTTTTGCTGCTCGGCGTCTCATCGTTCCCTCCAATCTTGGCGTCAGCCCATCGTTTTGTGCAAGCGCTGACCGGTCGCACCGCAACGTGTCGACACTGGCTGACTGCGAGCACGTGCATGCGCCGGCAGGGACTAACAGGCGTCAGCGTTGGCTCACTGCTAGGATGAGCATCCACCAGTAGGCCACGCCAATTCCAAACTCAGCGCAGCAAAGGGAGCGCAGCAAGGCTTCGAGCAGGAGCGGCCTAGTGACCGTTCTTTTCGAAACGGAAACCCATTCCACGCACGGTTGTGATATAGCGCGGCGACCCGGCATCGTCTCCGAGCTTGCGGCGCAGCCACGACACGTGCATATCCAGCGTCTTGGTCGACCCTGATGGGTCAGACCCCCACACTTCACGCATCAGCGCTTCACGCTCGACCACGTTGCCGGCTTCACGTACCAGCACTCGCAGCAGCTCGAATTCTTTGGCAGTCAGATGCAGTTCACGCGATCCGACGAACGCCCTGTGTGCAGAGACATCGATTGTCACGTCCTGAGCGCTGATCTCATCCTCTGACACGTCACCGACCGAGCGGCGCAACAAAGCGCGCACACGAGCCAGGAGCTCAGCCAGGCGGAACGGCTTGGTCACATAGTCATCGGCACCGGCATCCAGGCCTACGACCATGTCTACCTCGTCAGTGCGAGCGGTCAGAATCAGGATAGGTGTGGTGCGGCCTTGCGAGCGGATTTCACGCGCAACGTCAAGGCCGTCAATGTCAGGCAAGCCCAAATCGAGGACAACTAGATCGGCGCCATCAATCTCATTGAGAGCGCCTTTACCAGTGCCATGAGCTCGGACCTCGTAGCCTTCACGCCCAAGGGCGCGAGCCAGAGGCTCGGAAATCGCGGGATCGTCTTCGACGAGCAGTACTGTAGTCACGGCTTAATGGTACATCCTAGGAGCGCTCTTTCACATTACTTGACCTTTTTCATCTCAATTTGCACCGTTCTTTAACGAGGAGAACGCGGCCTTTGAGCGAGCGAGGTCACACCGTTGTCTCACGTGGCAGGTGTTTTGAGCAGGCCGGAGGCGAAGGCAACGAGATGGAATTTTATGCGCGCAGCTTAAAACAGACGCTGTAACTGACGCGGCGCTCTCCCCTCGTCCACCACCGTTATTCGTATTGACGCGAGAGCAGGTATGGAGAGACGAGGCCGAAGCCGCGAAGTTCTGTGCTGGGGAAGGTTTCGATCGCATAGCCTTTGCCGCCTTTACCCGCGGAAACTGCCGCGGCGGTAGTCGGGTCAGTCAGGATTCGCCCAACCGGCGCGATATCCACCAGACGAGACGCGAGGTTCACCGGCGGTCCAAATACATCACCTGAACGGGAGAACACGTCACCCCGTACGAAGGAAGCGCGAACCGGCAAAATGTCATCATCGGCGTTAAGGCGCTCAATCAAGGAGGTCACCACATTCAGTCCGGTGGGCAAATCGTCAGCAATGAAGAACACGGCGTCACCAATCATCTTGACGACTCTGCCGCCTGCTTGAGTCACAGCGATTCGGCTCGCGTCCTCAAAACGTTGGATCAGGCCAACTAGCTTGCCGCCCAGGATGGTCGAGGAGGCCGTGTATGAGACCATGTCGACAAAACCGAGGGATCGGTTCAGCGGGAATCGACGCTTGGCTGATTCGTGCCCGCGCTGCGAGACTTCATGGTCGACGCGATCCAGGAGCGAGTGCAGCTGTCGCTGCCAGGAGTAGACGAGGGTCTCGCCCAGCAGGTCGACGTACTGGCGCATCTGGTCGAGTGTGACGAGGCGGGCCGCTGTATCATCAAGCCTCAGGCGGCGGACAGAATCTTCCACGAACGCTTCCACCTGCCACAACGCCAGGCGGTCGGTGATGTGGGAGTGGGCTCGGAGCAAAGACTGTGCGGTGGATCGGTCGACACTTCCATCGGCGACGAGCTGAGTCCACTTGGCGTAAATTTCCTGGTCACGGTGGGTGAAGAGCGGCGATTCGGGGTCGGCGTCCGGGAAGCCCATCGTCGTCCAGAAATCATTCACGTCGTCAACGGTTCCGCCAACCGCGTTGGCAAGGTCTTCAACGGTCAGATGCGGGATTTCGCCTAGCAATTGTTCCTCGTACTCGCGTATCGTGGCTCCCGCCCCGCGGCTCACTCCCGCCTGCACGCTTCCCCGTTCTTCCCCCGCTTGCGCCGAGTGGTCGCGTGCAAGCGACTGCTCGTGATGCATAGAAGATGGCGAGCCCGGCTGCGCGGACGGTTGATCGTCTTTTGAGGGCACAACTGAACTGGCCGGACGTGAGGGCGGGTGCTCAGAAGTTCTGCTCGACGAAGCATCACTGTGACCGTCTCGCTGATCATTGTTCCTGTCGTTAATGTCAGCTTCGCACTGTCCAGTCACGCACCATTCCTCCCTTCCGTACTCGCATCCTTCTGCATCAGTATTCTGCATCGCGCAGCGTAAGCCGTAGCGTTATCTCTTCGCCTGACACACTTGTGAAAGTAGCGTTCGTATCGCCCCAACGCGGAAATTTTCCGCGATTGGCATGCCACCTGCATGAATGCAACCTTCCATAGCATAGCGCCTTATGTGTCGATCGTCACGTTCCCCGTTATCCGCGAGTGGTCGCGTGCACGCGACCACTCGTCGAAGTGACACACTAGGCGGTATGCATCTAGTTTTGGCTTCCCGTTCGCCGGCGCGCCGCGCGACGCTCCTATCAGCAGGAATCACACCGATTGTCATGGTGTCAGATGTTGATGAGAACGAAGTTCTCCGACGGCTCAAAGAAGCCTTCTCTTCGTCAAGTGACCCTGCACACGAAGACCCATCGCCTGCCGACCAAGTTCTCGCTTTGGCTCAGGCAAAATGCCTCGCGGTGGCAGACAGGCTGGCCTGCGTTTCCCTCGACAATACGGCCGTCGACGAGGTTCGTGCCGAAGATCGCACACACGAAGACCTTATCGTCGTGGGCTGCGACTCCATGTTCGAACTGGATGGCGTCATGTATGGAAAGCCGCATAACCGCCTGACTGCCATCGAACGCATCAGGTCGATGCAAGGACGCAGCGGCACGTTGTGGACAGGGCACTGCGTCGCCCTCCTGACAGCGCAAAGCCACAATTCGATTGACGAAGAGAGTGCCTCTCCCCTTGCTGGCGTGAAGCCGTCCCGTGCCCCCGAACCCGCCGCTAACACGCCCAAGTCGACGGACGTGGCCTATCAAGTTGCGCGAACGGCCGGGCGTTCAGCTTCCACAACCGTATATTTCGGCTCAATGACCGACGAAGAAATCAAAGCGTACGTTGACTCGGGTGAGCCGCTTGAGGTGGCGGGCTCATTCACGATCGATGGTCTTGGAGGGGCATTCGTCCGGGGCGTCGAGGGGGATCCCCACTCCGTTGTTGGTATCTCGTTGCCGCTCCTTCGGTCGATGCTGGCTGAGCTGGACGTATTCTGGCCCGACTTATGGGATCAGCACAACAGGCCCAACGGGCACTGACACCCATTCAAACCATTCGACGATCTCACAATATGGGAAAACCTGATCGCGTTTCAATCCTCTTGTGTGCCGAGTGGTCGCTTGCAAGCGACCACTCGGCACATGCCTCGTCGACTATCGCACCCACCTGCGAGCCGCCTGCAGCCCTCCCCCTCGCCAAAGTCCTTCCGGGAAATGCCAAGCACCGTAAACTGAGACCATGACTGAGGACACAACTGAGACCCACAATATGAACGCATGGGGAATTGGGCTGGCAACAGTTGCCGACGATGGTCACACACTGGACGTGTGGTACCCGCACCCCCATTTGGGCGAACGTTCTAACTCGGCCCCAGACGCCGAGCTCTTCGATATGCTCTCCGAACTGGAACGACGCGATGAGGCTCGCGGAGTGCACACACAGGTTGTCACATGCACCGCCGACCTAGAGGATCGCCCTCAATCCACCGCCGATGCCTACCTTCGCCTGCATCTTTTGTCCCACCGGCTCGTCAAGCCCAACACGATCAACCTCGACGGCATTTTCTCGCGCCTCCCTTCAGTTGTGTGGACGTCGGCAGGCCCGTGTCCGATCGATGACTTCGAAGGAACTCGCCTTCGCCTGCGCCAACACCTCGGCCGTCCTGTCACCGTAACCGGCGTGGATAAGTTCCCCCCGATGGTGAACTACGTCGTGCCAGATGGAGTCAGGATCGCTGACGGTGCGAAAGTTCGCCTGGGTGCCTACCTGTCGAAGGGCACAACAGTCATGCATGCCGCGTTCGTGAACTTCAATGCGGGCACGCTGGGCCGCAGCCTGATCGAAGGCCGTATCTCGCGCGGCGTTGTCATCGGTGATGGATCCGACGTAGGCGGCGGAGCTTCGACCATTGGCGCTCTGAGCGGTAGCGGCGACGACCAGGTCCGCCTGGGCAAACGCTGTCTGCTGGGCGCAAACTCCGGCTTGGGCATTCCGCTGGGTGATGACTGCGTGATCGAAGCCGGACTGTTCCTGACAGCCGATACCCAGGTGGCGCTCATGCCTGGAGGCGGCGTCATTCCGGGCGCGAACGGTCTTTTCGCAGAACCGCGAACAGTGGAGGCTCGTGAACTTGCCGGAGCCTCGAATGTTCTCTTCAAGCGCTCCGTGTCCGGCAGAGTTGAAGCCCACGCGCGCGGAGGCCGCTCAATCGAGTGGAATGACCCGCAGCAGCATCATCGTGAAAACCACGAGGACGACTAGCCGAGCCGCATACTTGAGCTCTCCCCCACCGTTAGGTCTTTGAATGGAGGTCAGCCTCCTCGTGACGTGATCGTGATGCTGGGTGCAGCGACGCGTGGCGGCACGTCCGGGTGCTAATAAGCCGGAAGCCGCATCGCATTTGAGCGTCACGTGGAGATAGCGGGGTAACGTCATGTTCCTCGCTCCCAGCAAATAGGACCTCCGAGATCAGTCATTTCCTAGTGGGCCAGCCAGCTTCTAGGTGCCTGGCTATTGCAGGGGTGCTGGGCGCTGCTTATGCCCGTGGTTGATACTGCACGAGGGTGGCTCACGCTATCCACAATTTCGTCATTTTTCTCATATTTTCTGTGGATTACTGCACCTTTTCAGTAAGGTCACACCCTGTAGCGCACCCAAACTTAATTGTCAAATTGGCGTCTTTCCAACGATTTCCGGGACTGCGCCGACTGGTTCCACACAGTCCACAGTTTTATCCACAGTCCTCGCGTCCAGTCGCCCGCAACTAGGCCACACAGACCGAAACGCGGAAGGAGAAGTCCCCCAGCCCTCAACAAGATCTCGCGAGTGGTCGCGTGCAAGCGACCACTCGCGAAAAAACAAAAACTGCGCGGACTAGCTACGCTGGCGTAACGGCACGTAGTCGCGTTCAACCTCACCAATGTAGACCTGACGGGGCCGACCGATCTTCGTTGCCGGGTCCTCCGTCATCTCCTTGTACTGCGCAATCCAGCCGGGAAGACGCCCCAGTGCGAACAGCGGTGTGAACATCTTGGTTGGGAAGCCCATCGCCGAGTAAATCAGGCCAGTGTAGAAGTCAACATTGGGGTACAACTTGCGTTCCTTGAAGTAATCGTCATTCAAGGCAATATCCTCGAGCTCCATCGCGACATCCAGCATCTCATCGCGTTTGCCCAGACGAGACAGCACATCGTGAGCCGTTTCTTTTACGATGGCCGCCCTCGGATCGTAATTCTTGTACACACGATGGCCGAAGCCCATCAAGCGCACGCCCTCTTCCTTGTTTTTAACCTTCTCAACGTAGGACTGAACTGATTCGCCCGATTCGATGATCTGGTTGAGCATCTTCAGCACGGCTTCGTTGGCACCGCCGTGAAGCGGACCTGCCAGCGCGCCAATTCCCGCTGCCACTGATGCATACAGGTTGGCTTGCGAGGAGCCGACGAGGCGGACGGTGGACGCCGAGCAGTTCTGCTCATGATCGGCGTGCAAAATGAACAATGTGTCGAGAGCATGCACCAGCGCCGGATCAATGTCATAGGACTGGTACGGCATGCCGAACGTCATACGGATGAAATCCTCGGTGTAGGAACGTTGAGCATCTGGGTACAGCAGTGGCAGGCCGGCGGCTCGCTTCGCGATGTAGCTGATCATGGTGGGAAGCTTCGCCAGCAGCAATACGAGCGCCACGTTGAGTTGCTCGGGGTCGCGCGGATCCAGCGTGTCCTCGTAATAGGTGGCGAAACCGGCGACACCTGCCTGGAGGATCGCCATCGGGTGCCCGCGGTGCGGGAATGCTGTAAAGAACGCCTTGAAATTCTCGTGAAGCAGGCGGTGACGCTGGATACGACGGATGAACAGCTCAAGTGTCTGCGCGTCGGGAAGTTCACCATAAATCAGCAGGTAGGCAACCTCGAGGAAGGAGGAATGCTTCGCGAGCTGTTCAATGGGGTATCCACGATAACGCAGGATTCCTTTCGCGCCGTCAATAAACGTGATGGCAGACTCGCACGATCCGGTGTTGACGAAGCCGGGGTCCAACGTCACAACGTCAGTGTCTGAAAGCATTTTCGTGATGCGTACGCCATCAGAGCCGGCGGTCGCATGGACGCGTTCAAGCGGCAGCGTCTTGTCACCAATAGTCAGGCAGCCGTCCGGTTTAGCTTCGGCGTCATGTGGCTTTGACGAGGACGGGGCTGCTTTCGTTGACTGATCGGAAGCTTCAGTGCTCATCGGTATGTACTACCTCCTCAAACAGGCGCGACTACATCGACGCATGGGCTTATAGTCCTACTTTAATACCCCCGAGGTCAGCTCGCGCAGGGATCTCACATCCAGTAGCGCAGCCCCATCCTCGTCGCATTGGATCTTAGCGACTATTCGCGCTCGCAAACCCGTCAGGAATGAGGCGGCGGGCCGCAGATTGGATGCATTCGTCGGTTGCGGTCAGGGAGACTCGTACGAAGTTGGTTGAGCGTTCTCCGTAGAAGTCGCCTGGTGCCACGATCATTCCACGCTCGGCAAACCAATCGACAAGGTCCCAGCCGTTCATGCGTCCACTCGGATCGCTCACCCATAAGTAGAGACCTGCTGCCGAGTGCGGGTCGACGCACAGCCCCGCGTCCTCAAGGGCACGCTTCAAAATGGTGCGGCGAGCTCCATACAGGGCGTGCTGGTGCTCAACGTGGTCGGTGTCCGTGAGCGCGACAGCCATCGCGTGCTGTATGGGCGCGGGGAGGATCATTCCCGTATGGCGTCGCACGGTGAGAACTCGAGAGATCAGGTCGCGATCCCCCGCCATCAGTGCGGCTCTGTAGCCAGCCAAATTGGACTGTTTCGACAGGGAGTACAGGACTATGATTCCGGTTGGGTCACCGTCGCAAATGTCGCGATCAAGCAAGGATGGGACACCCTCGGAAGTAAAAGGAGCCTGCCAAGGCAAGGCGGCGTAGCACTCATCCGAGACCACTATCGCGCCCTTCTCTCTCGCCCATTGGACGCTTGCATGCGACTTCTCGCGAGTGAGGACGTGCCCAGTGGGGTTCGACGGCGAGTTCACCCAGACGAGGGATGCGTCAGGCCACGTGTCGACGCGCTCTGGATCCACGCGGATGCATCGCGCACGGATGAGGCGGGCGCTGATGTCATATGTAGGGTAGGAAACTTCCGGCACAAGGATGGTGTCATCGCTAGTCAACCCCAGTTCGAACGGCAGCCATGCGACCGCTTCCTTCGACCCGATCGTCGGAATGACGGCCGCCGATTGTGCAGTTGCCTCCCGTGGAGATTGGAGAGGAACCATACCTCGCTTCGATGCCCACAGAGCCATTGCCTCCTGGAGTTCCAGCGTGCCTTCAACCCGAGGATATCCAGCAGCATTAGTGGAATTGGCGAGGGCGTCCTGGATGATCGTGGGTGTGGGGTCGACCGGTGTGCCGATCGAAAGGTCACACACTCCACCGGGATGCTCCGCGGCGCGTGCGCGCGCCGGTTCCAGACTGTCCCAGGGAAAGTCAGGCAAATTCAAGGGACGGAGCAGAGCATTCATACAAGTCTCCAGCAAATAAGTGGCGAGTGGTCGCTTGCACGCGACCACTCGCCAATATAGTCATCACAGCGATGCACTGATGGGACTGCCTCAGTTTTGGGACAGGTACTCCTCGTTTTGAGGCGGAAGACCCTGAATCATCTCATCGTCGAATTCTTGTGCTCCGACACGCTGCGCGCCGCCTGGCGAGCCGAGATCTTTGAAGAAGTCGACATTCGCGCGGTAATAATCCGACCATTCTTCGGGAAGGTCATCCTCGTAAAAAATGGCCTCGGTCGGGCACACAGGTTCGCATGCCCCGCAATCAACACATTCATCGGGATGAATGTACAGCGATCGTTTCCCCTCGTAAATGCAGTCCACAGGGCATTCATCCACGCAAGCACGGTCTTTGACGTCCACGCAAGGTTGCGCGATAACATACGTCATGAGATCCCTCCCTCTTCTCAACGCGACGTGCACTCGAGGCCATCACATATCCCACGGGACTGCCGGCTCATCGCACAGCTCGACGCGTTGACTATATTAGTGCCACTATTATCACTCATATGCGACAGCATTCAGGCTGCGACCACCATTTGCGCGTGGACTCTCAGCGATTTCTCCTGTAAAGACGCCACTTAGTCGCAGTGGCGCCCAATCAATCAAAGAAAGCTCATGTTCTCAGAAAACACGTCACAACCTGCCAATAGGGCTCAACACGGCTTTCCTAAACAACCGCCTGAGCTTCCTTGGATGAGATGGGCAGTTGGCACTCGGGTCGTGGTGAGGTATCGCGAAGGCGAAGGCTTTCGCGATGCTCTGGGGACTTTACTGGAAGTTGCGCCCGACCACGTTACTATCGAGGCGCGGCGGGGAATCGTTCGTGTCGAAGCGGACACGATGGTGACCGGAAAAGTCGTCCCTCCTGCGCGCTGGTAGCAGGGCACGAAAAGGCAACCATCCCTGAAATTTCGCCGAGTGGTCGCTTGCACGCGTCTACTCGGCGAAAAAACCTAGACTACTTATCTTTACGACGTTGACGCGCTGCGATCTTAAAACGCTCCTGCGAATCCAACACGACCTTACGAATACGAATCGCCTCAGGCGTGACCTCAACACATTCATCATTAGACGCGAACTCCAGCGACTCTTCCAGCGTCAATTTTCGCGACGGAGTCAACGTTTCATACACATCAGCGGTGGCCGAACGCGTATTCGTCTGCTTCTTCTCACGCGTGATATTGACGTCCATATCCTCGTTACGGGGATTCTCCCCTACAACCTGACCTTCATAAACCTCTGACCCCGGCTCAATAATGAACGATGCGCGCTCCTGCAGGTTGGTCATCGCGTAAGGCGTTGCCTGCCCTGCACGGTCAGCAACCAAGGAGCCGGTCAGCCGCTGCTCAATCGTCCCCTGCCACGGAGCGTATCCCTCCGAAATTGACGAGGCGATTCCCGTTCCACGAGTTTCAGTCAAGAAACGCGCACGGAAGCCAATCAGCCCGCGGGCAGGGATCGTGAACTGGAGGCGGATCCAACCACTCCCGTGATTAGCCATCGAGTTCATGCGGCCTTTACGCTGAGCCATCAGCTGGGTCACCGCGCCCAGATACTCCTCAGGAATGTCGATGGTCATCTGCTCCATCGGCTCGTGAACTTTACCGTCAATTTCCTTGGTCACAACCTGTGGTTTACCGACAGTAAGCTCAAACCCTTCACGCCTCATCTGTTCGACGAGGATTGCGAGCGCAAGCTCGCCTCGTCCCTGAACTTCCCACGCGTCGGGCCGAGAAGTCGACAAAACCCGCAACGACACGTTACCCACCAGTTCACGATCGAGACGGTCCTTAACCTGGCGAGCAGTCACTTTCGCACCCTTGACACGCCCAGCCAGCGGCGAGGTGTTGATTCCCACGGTCATGGAAATCGCGGGGTCATCCACCTTGATCAAGGGAAGTGGACGAGGATCGTCGAGGTCGACCAGCGACTCACCGATCGTAATATCGTCGACGCCGGCAATTGCAACGATCTCGCCGGGGCCAGCCTCTTCAGCAGGTACGCGCTCCAAACCTTCTGTGCGTAGTAGCTCCGTGACGCGAACAGACTTGATGGTGCCGTCATGACGGGCGAGCCCGACGTTCTGTCCCTTTTTCAGGGTGCCGTTGTGCATGCGCAGCAACGCCAGACGCCCTAGGAAAGGAGAGGCATCGAGGTTGGTGACATGGGCTTGTAGAGGAGCCCCCTCGTCGTAACTGGGACCGGGAATACGTTGCAAGATGGTTTCAAAGAGTGGCTCGAGGTCTTCTTCCGGAAGCTTGCCGTCGCCGGGATTCGTCAATGAGGAGACGCCTGCTTTAGCTGATGCGTAAATCACGGGCACGTCCAGCAATGCATCAACATCCGCTTCCACGCCTTCGTTCATGAGGTCTTCAGCCAAGGACAACAGAAGGTCAGTGGTTTCCGAGACGACCTCTTCAATGCGCGAATCGGGGCGGTCCACTTTGTTGACAACAATGACGACCCGCAGTTGAGCTTCGAGGGCTTTGCGCAGGACGAAGCGTGTTTGCGGCAGCGGACCTTCAGAGGCATCGACGAGGAGGACGACGCCGTCGACCATGGACAGCCCGCGTTCAACCTCGCCGCCAAAGTCGGCGTGACCTGGGGTGTCGATGACGTTGATGGTCACGCCTTCGGTCAGACCGAGTTTTTGCGCAGCGGGCCCGCGGTAGTGCACAGCGGTGTTCTTGGCGAGGATCGTGATGCCTTTTTCACGCTCAAGATCACCCGAGTCCATGACGCGTTCGCCGGTCTTTTCCACCGAATCATGTTCGGAGAAGGCTCCTGATTGCCAGAGCATTGCGTCGACAAGCGTGGTCTTCCCATGATCCACGTGGGCGACGATAGCGACGTTACGAATGTCCTGACGCACAGGCATTGCCTGCCTCCTTTATGGCGACGATCGAAGAAAATGCGCCGAGTGGACCCGTGCAAGCGACCACTCGGCAATAAACGTCTGGGGTTGCCAGTTGAGTGTAGGGGTCGATTCCTCTTCACGCAGCTGTGCACACGAAATACCAGATTAATCACTCATCGGCGTCTCCGATAGAGACGAGCATGCGAAATCGAACACTTTACGACACGCAATGTGTTCCGTTTCATCCTGGAACTGCGGCTCTTATCGACCACGACGTCTCATCGTGTACTTGTTCTCATCCCCTAAGGTCGAAGCGGCTTGGTCAGCATCGCGACGTTTCGGCCGCCGCTCGGTCTAGGGTCAGCACACCGCCGCCACTTGCCAGCTATGGCTCACCGACTCGTCCCGCGTCCACGCATTTCGACGCCGATCAAAAAGCGCCTTCTTCCACGAGCGCCGCATGGGAATGGAAGCCGAATGGCCTAACAGCTGGGCAATCCTTCTTTCGAGATACGGCGTCTCGCCGCGAAGATCTTTACGACGAACCACGAGGATAGTCCACCCAGCCTCTTCAAGAACCTGGATCCGCCAGCGGTCATGTTCGGCCTGTGGACCAGTTTCCGGATGGAACTCCTCGCCAAAATATTCGACACCTATCTTCACCGCTGCGTTTTTTAACCCGCTTGAGATCTCACCAGTAGCCCCTCCGGGCACATGGTGCGCGCCCGCGCTCCGCACCCCTGTCGAGTCCGCCCTCGACCGTCCGAGGCTGCATATTTGCAGCTTCGAGCGCCCACCATCTTGTGCAGGCAGGCACCATCCCAGATCGATTCGGAACGAGCCTTTACCGCTGGCATGCCCTCCACACAAGTTGGTGCTGTTCTGCGGGCAAACGAGGGACTCTTCGCTGTCCGTCACCGAGTCCCGCGCCTCACTCATGCTCCTACTTTTCGCGATTCGGCCTTGCTGTGTGGCGCTGACACGCACAGGGATTTGAAGAATTGGACGGGGAAGGCCTGCTTCACGTAAACGCAGACGAAGGGCAGTTTCCTGAACTGATTCGGATCTGATGTCGGCATTGTTAATCGCAGCACGTAAAATCCGTACACCTCGCCTGCCGGACCTCGCCTGCGCGGCCTCTACCAGCTCGTCCACTGTTACGAGTCCCTGGCGCAAAAAGCCTTCAATCCACGCTGTCGCGAGGTCAATCGTCGCTCCCATCGCAACATCGCACACTGTGCGCAAAGCGCTCGTGACGCGCATGCCCTCCATGCTCACGATTTCGCTTTCATCAACTTCCATAACTCTGCATGCAACACCAGGTCGACGTACTGCGCGAGTGCCGGCCGGGCGAAGCACACAGATCCGAAAGGCGTCATCAGCCTCATGGCTATCCCGCACACTAACCCCATACATTAAAGCGGCGGTTTCACCGGCAAAAACAGCATCATCAGGCAAAATCGCCGCGACCGCATGCATCATTTCGCCGTCGAATAGTCGGCGCGATACATACCATCCGCGCGCCAGGTGAACAATGTGTCCAGAGCGGCACGCGCTCTCAATTTGTGAGGTTTCCACTCCAGCCCGCCGCAGTTCATATGTCGAGGTCACGACGCGCGAGCCAACCATTTCACGATCGGCACACATGACCGAGGGAGGCTGCGTCACTCCGCCGAGTTCTTTAAGGTCTGTCTGCCACTGCTCGAGGGTGCGCGAGCGGAAACGCAAAACCGGTGAACCACGCGAGGCAGCAAAGCGCTCGCAGTGCGTCAAGGTTCGGATCCCCTCGCGAATGGGCCTCGTAGCAGATGAGCCCGGGTTCTCGCCGTGGGTATCGCCACGCGCCTCTTTCGACTCCGTGGGGATCGTGACTGTGCCATTGCGACGGAGTTCTGGCTCGCTGTTTATGCCTTTCCTAGTGGTCATGGCAGCCACTGTGCAGTACGACGCGGCCACCTGGCAGTGGCCGTCACCGAGTTGTGGACGTGGCCTCCGCGGGTGAAAGTAGTGTGGATAAGACCATAGCCAGCCACATGCCTGTGGATACTGCTCATCCACGCACACGGCACCTCCCCAGAATTACTGATTCACCAACTCCGCCCCCTCCCTCGCACCGCTTCGGGCTCCTGTAGTTCACGGTGAAGGCAACAGCGCATCAGCCTCCCTCGCCAATGCCCCACCGAATGGCGCACAGCCCGAATGATGTTGTTCCTTCTTGTGCAGCCCGCATGGCGAATGCGCCCATGAAAGCCTGTTTCGCTCTACTCTTAAACCATGACGGATTCATCAGCACTTCCCACTCCCCTTAACCTGGAAGGTTCATCCTCGCGGGCGTCGATCTCCCCGTTCGGCGCTCAGGTTCTCGAGTGGACGGTTGACTCTGATACACCCGTGATCTGGATGTCTCCGCTGGCAGCACACGATGGTGTCCGTACGCCACGAGGTGGGGTCCCAATATGTTTGCCGTGGTTCGGAGCTCATCTGAGTGATCCTGAAGCTCCCAAACACGGTTTCGCGCGCACCGCTATGTGGACTCAGATCAGCCCAGATCCTGCCGACAAGGACATTGCGCGCGGGGAAAGCGACTCCACGTATGCCGAATTCGCCCTGGCTCATTCTCCTTCACAGAATTCCAGCCAGTCGGACCAGCCAGTCCAGCCAGGCGCCGACGGCTATTTTCCTTTCAGTTTCGAGGCGAACCTTTCGATCGACGTAGCCGATTCCCTGATGATGAGGTTGACTGTGACGAACACAGACACTCGACCGTTTACCTTTCAGGAAGCTTTCCACACCTATGTGGCGGTTGGCGACATCAAAGACGTCACGATTGAGGGCCTCGACGGCGCTTTCTACGACGACAAGTCGCTTGCACGCGACCACTCGCGCAAGCAAATTGGTGAGGTGACGTTCGTACGGTACACGGACCGGATCTATCACTCTGATGCGAACGTGCAGATCCGCGATCCCCGTTTCCGGCGGATCGTCTCGATTGAAAAGTCCGGCTCGGCCAACACGATCGTGTGGAACCCCTGGTCAGACACGGTTGGCCAATTTGATGATCTTGAATCGCGCGCATGGCAAGAGTTTGTTTGTGTCGAGTCCGGCAACGTTGCAGACGAAGCGATCGAACTCGAACCCGACCAGTCTCACACCATGACTGTCTCGATTTACGTTGACTCGATGGAGTGAGCAGCGATCCCTCACCGAGGAGCTATGGCACAGCGCCTCACTCGCGAGGTCGCACCAGATCCTTGCTCACCAGTGTCACCTAAATCTCACTCTCCGAAGTGCCCTAGATCCTCACTCCCCAATACCGCCGCTGAGCCCCACTGAACAGCGCTGCCCCACCGCCTCAGTCGACCTCGTCAGGTTCTCCCGCGCTGGGTAGAAGCCACTCGGAGTCAGGACGAGCGACGAGGCGGGCATTCGAGTACGCCATCTCCAATGTCAACACGGTGTGTCCGCGGTATATGCGCTCATTAGCCTTGGACACTACCAGCGCCAGATCTGCTCGACCATCACTGTCAAGATCCAACGGCATCAGGAACTGTGCCGTATCTTCAGGCGCGGCCGGATACCACTGAGGCACGACCACTTTATAGTTGCGGCGAGTCTTGCGCAGCGCCCAGTTCACCGCAGAATCAAGCGCCTGTCGCGCGCGGACCGGGTTCGCCTGCAAATCCAGTGGAAAGCGGTCAATGTTATCGCCCAAGATGTGACTGTAAGCCAATTTGAGTTCGCAGCTGCAGTCGTATACGAGGTCGCCAGCTGTTCTCACGTACTGTGCCATCTGCGGCAAGGGGTCAAAATTAGCCAGAAGATCTCTGTTGGACTCGGTAACCCATCCCTTGAAAAACCAATCTTGCGCGTCATCGTTGCGGAAGTGGTTCCTCTCAAAAAGCGCAAAGAGCTCCTCTGAAAGTGCAGTCAGCAGTCCAGTATTAAATGCAGCGTATTGCCCATCAGCGCTCACATCAATCTTGTCTTCGGTGACGAGGCGCTTGTACGTGTAGTTGACATAGTTGTTGAGGATCGGATGGTCGAGTGACCGGGTCGCCTCGCCCCAGTCTTCGTCCTCGGCAAGCGCGGCAAGCTCGTTCAGTGTCTGGTTCCACGCCAAGAGCGGACTGTAACGAGGCGCAGCGCCGCGCTCATATTTCACACGAAACGGGAAGAAAGCAAACTCACGGAGCCGATCCGGATTTCCATTCGTCACGTAAGCCTCCTCAGCAGGTTCGAGGTTTTCCTGTCCTCGCATATAGTGCGTCACTCCTGATCTCTTACTCAGCGCCTGCGCCGACGCGCGCTCGCACCCAACTGTGCGGCTGGCTCGCGCCCAAGCTGGCGATTGCCACGCCTCTCTCTCGGTGAGAATCCGACGTGCGCAGAGACCACTCTATTCACACGTTGAACCGGAATTCGACGGTATGTAGTTGCAAAGTAACTTTCTCGAGAACCTCGCCACCCACGCCGCTCCCGCGTTGGGTGGCAGCCGAACCACAAAGGATCAGTCATCTGCTATCCCATCGACTAATTCTTGCAGGTCGCAGGACCTTCGCGTAACTGTCAGTTCAGCACACTTTGAATAGTTCAGCACACGATGTATTGTTCAGCACATGCTGACTATTGCTTCACGCCTCGACGTCATGAACCGGCTCGGTCGGGCCATGGCGGATCCGACGCGTTCCAGAATCCTGATGACACTACTCGACGGCCCGAGCTACCCGGCCGTACTTTCGCGCGACCTGGGCCTGACCCGCTCAAACGTCTCGAACCACCTGACCTGCCTGCGTGACTGCGGCATCGTCGTTGCCGAGCCGGAGGGCCGCAAGACACGCTACGAAATCGCCGATCCGCACCTCGCGGCAGCGCTCAACGCGCTGGTGAACGCGACGTTGGCTGTCGACGAAAACGCCCCGTGCATCGACCCTGAGTGCTCGGTGCCCGGCTGCGGCGAGAAGGGAGAGGACGCATGAGCTCGGCGTGTGGATGCGAACACGAACCCGCCACGGAGATCGAAGAACTCGATCGGCCATGGTGGAAGGACCCCGAGTTGCTACTGCCGATCTTCTCCGGCGTAGCCCTCTGCGTAGGCCTGGCGCTGGGCTGGTCCGGGCTAGCGACACCCGCGACAGTACTGTTCTGGGTCGGCCTGCTGCTAGGGGCGTATACGTTCGCGCCCGACGCGATCCGAAACCTTGTCACGAAGCGCAAGCTCGGCATTGGTTTGCTGATGACCATCAGCGCGGTCGGCGCGGTAATCCTCGGTTACGTCGGAGAGGCCGCGGCGCTAGCGTTCCTGTACTCGATCGCCGAGGCGCTGGAAGACAAGGCGATGGACCGGGCGCAGGGCGGACTGCGGGCACTGTTGAAGTTGGTACCGCAGACCGCGACGGTGCTGCGCGACGGCACGTCGGTCGAGGTCGCAGCGAAGGACCTCGCGGCTGGCGAGCTTATGCTCGTGCGCCCCGGAGAGCGGATCGCCACGGACGGCATCATTCGGTCTGGGCGCTCCAGCCTTGACACCTCAGCGATCACCGGAGAATCCATTCCGGAGGAGGTTGCGCCCGGCGACGAGGTGCCCGCGGGAGCGATCAACTCCGCCGGTGTGCTGGAAGTCCAGACGACCGCAGCTGGAACGGACAACTCGCTGACCACACTCGTGGACCTGGTCGAGCAGGCGCAGGCGGAAAAGGGCGACCGCGCCCGGATCGCCGACCGGATTGCCCAACCCCTAGTGCCCGGGGTGATGATCCTGGCGGTGCTAGTCGGCGTGATCGGCTCGCTGCTGGGCGACCCCGAGACGTGGATCACCCGTGCGTTGGTGGTTCTGGTCGCAGCGTCGCCGTGCGCGCTGGCAATCTCCGTGCCGCTGACGGTCGTGGCCGCGATCGGCGCGGCCAGCCAGTTCGGCGTGGTCATCAAGTCTGGCGCGGCGTTCGAGCGGCTCGGCGGCATCCGTCACCTGGCGGTGGACAAGACCGGAACCCTCACCCGCAACCAGCCCGAGGTTACCGGCGTGGTCCCGGCAGACAGGTTTGATCGGGCGCAGGTGCTTACTTTCGCGGCGGCAGTTGAGCAGCAATCGACGCACCCCCTCGCCGCGGCGATCGCGGCAGCGGGGCCCGAAGCGCCCGCCGCCCAGGACATCAGCGAGGAAGCCGGGCACGGCATCAGCGGCACCGTCGAAGGCCGACGGGTGCTGGTGGGCAGCCCCCGGTGGATCGACGCCGGGCCACTGAAGGCAGACGTTGAGCGCATGGAGTCCGAAGGCCAGACCTGCGTCCTAGTCACCGTCGATGACGCTCTCGCCGGAGCGATCGGTGTCCGCGACGAGCTGCGTCCCGAGGTTCCCGAAGCCGTGCAGACCCTGCGCGCCAACGATGTGGAAGTGAGCATGCTCACCGGCGACAACACTCGCACCGCCCGGGCGCTGGCTGAAATCGCCGGAATCGACGACGTGCGCGCCGAGCTGCGCCCTGAGGACAAGGCAAGCATCGTCGCCGAATTTTCCTCCAAGACGCCGACGGCGATGATCGGCGACGGCATCAACGACGCGCCGGCACTGGCGGGCGCGACGGTGGGCATTGCGATGGGAGCAACCGGCTCTGACGCCGCGATCGAGTCCGCTGACGTCGCCTTCACTGGCCACGACATCCGGCTGATCCCGCAGGCGCTGCAGCACGCCCGCCGAGGCAGCAGGATCATCAACCAGAACATCGTGCTGTCTCTGGCCATCATCATCGTGTTGATGCCACTGGCGATCAGCGGTGTGCTGGGCCTGGCCGCCGTCGTGTTGGTTCACGAAGTCGCTGAAGTCATCGTGATCTTGAACGGCCTGCGGGCTGCACGAGCGAAACGCTGAGGCTGTGACCGGCAAGTCTTATAAGAGTTAAACCACGCGCCGAGCGCACACACGTTGGACCAGGCGAGTCATTCGAGTTCACCACCTGGTCCTTCTCGATGCGTGCAGGCACGGGAACTGTGGGTGAACCTAATAGTTCAACGGCCCGATACCGCTTGCAGATTCTACACACGAGGTAGCGGAATGGACCGAGGCCGAACGAAAACCGGAGTTAGAGACAGCGCTCTTCAACCTCCCCCCCCAATAACGCGAAACGTCATTAACGCTCCGCGTTACACATTAAATTTGAATTCAACGGAGTGGCGAAAGAAGGCTACCTCACTCAGTTGTAAGCGAATCGAGAAACCTGAAAAGTGTGCCGCAAGGCGTTTTCTGCTCGGAAAGGCAACCTCCGCAGGCTAGATCGCTCCCCGTCACGAAGAGCTAGCACCGCCGAAGTTGCCCTCAAGCCAGATTCGGACCCATTCTCCCACTCAGTCGCGGAACGAAAACCAACTGAGCACGGTCCCGACTGCAACTAAAACTGTTCCCGCCGAAACTAAATACCATCTTCTAACCGCTGGCGAAGCACGACTTCCTCTTCATCGCTGAGCCCAGCGAGTCTTTCCCCCTGCTGTTCTTCTTCGAATCGCAGCGCATCCGCCAATGTTTCTTTCAACGGGCGAATCTGCAGGCCAGCTTCGTAGGCTGTGGCGCAATCGAGTAGCGCGATGTTGCGAAACTGTTCACCTGGTACCCACAACGGCAACGATTTTGGGCCCATCCACGGGGTTACATCATTAGCGAGAAGCAGTTCATCAGAGCAAGGTCGCTCCGTAGCCTCCGATGCGGTTAACTCACGCGAAATCTTGAACACATCAGACAAGGAAGTAGCAAACCCCGTAGCGTTAAAGGTTCCGAAAGTCCCAACTTCTGCAGACTCAACTATCCAGTCTGCAAGGTCTTTCACATCAATCATAGCGACGGGAAACGCCGGGTCTGGGACGATCACGTTCTCACCCGTGGGATGCGCGAAGCGCCACGGATAGTAACCACTGCGCCCTGTTTCGTCGCCGTAGCCGGCGATCAGACCGGGTCGAACTACCATTACCGACCTATTTGTGCTGCGATAAATCGTTTCGCAAGCAGACTTTGCAGCTGGGTACTGCCCCATGTTCTCCATGTAGTCAATTTCAAGCGGAGTGACTATGGAATCAGACTCGGAAGAAATACTTCCTTGGTCCTCATATACGCTGCTCGAAGACACAAATATACGATGCTTGGCCTGGAGTTTCGCCGCCGCATCCCGCGCATGCTTCGGCTGACTCGTCAGATCCACAATGGTGTCCCAAGTTTTCCCCGCAACCTCATCGTACGCACCGTCACGGTCACGGTCTGAACTCACAAATTCGGCTCCGTTGGGAACCTTCCCGTTACCCCGCGCGAGGCAAGTAACTTGATGCCCTCGGTCGATTGCTGCAGCCGCAATGTGTCCTCCAAGGAAACCGGTACCACCGAGCAATAAAAAGTTCATGTCACTAGTTGTACACGAAACCTTCTCACACGTGACCAGTCCTAATCCCAGCGCATCCAAGCTGGAATAAGATGTCAGAGCAGGATTATCCCACCATCTGCCAGAGCTTCTTATGCGGCTAACCTACACATTGAACTTAAATTCAACGGAGTGTCGTCGATAAATAACTATTCGATGCGCAAAGTACAACGAAATACCGCTAGAAACAGACAACATATGGGGGTGCACAGAAACACATATAGGTTCTGCGGAAAACCTATAGGGTGCGTCGCTAAAAACCGCTGTGCGCGAAAAACATAAAGGGTTTACGGACCCGGTCCCAGACCCCTCAATACTCTGAGCCGGAAGAATGGAAAGTGGAAGGTTGATGTATCCCCACTATTTATTTTTTCCGTTTTTCGGAGTACATCGGGAGCTACAACTGCGGACCAGCTCTGTGTGAACTAGATGAGAAGGCGCAGCAGCGAATCATCGACGCTGGACAGTTGGTGCTGCGGGCACGCGAGCGGCACCCCCAGCGGTCACTCGCGGAGCACTACAACCCGTTATCGATGGACCCAATTCTGCTCAAGGCTCACAACAACTTGGACCGGGAAGTCGATAAGGCTTTCGATGTGGCACGCAAACTCACCAACGAGCGCCAGCGCCAGGAGCTACTGTTCGCCAGCTACGGGGAGTTGGCGAGGGGCTATGTCTCCTCGCTTTCATCAAAATCGAAACCACCAGCAGGGTCGTTCCCCGTGCGGGTGATTTTGATCGGTCCCGCTGCTGGGTGTAGAACCCTGTCGCTGGCAACGCCGGGAACTATGACTGTGCCCGACGAGAACACGTCACTGCCATAACGCGGCTCACGGTAGACGAACATGGGTCGTTCACTACTACTGGTGGATTTCGGTTTTGGTGGTGGGGGGATTACCGCCGCCGGCCTCGATTTTTCCGTTGAGGAGGGCGTTGACTACTTCCCGATTGTGAAATGGGCCGATGGCGCGGTGAAGAGGAACCAGTCACCTGGAAGAGATCGATCCAGTCGCTGGTGTGCAATCTGGGAGGTAGGGTTGCGGGGTCGATTCCTCGCGAGCGCAACCATGATTGTGTCTCTGAACGTGATGAAAACAACCCTGCCCTTCGGAGAATTTCCCCTATCCCGCGTCCCCGGGCGGTGAAAACGGTGTGCACCATCGCCTGAAAGGCTTTGCGTTGCTCTATCGGGATCTTCGGGTCACCCACCCGGCGGATCACTAAGATCCCCCCGTCAACGTTTGGCTGTGGCCGGAAAGCAGACCTTGGTACTCGGGAACCAAGGTGAAACGTGAACCATGGGGACCACTGAGCTGTCATCATCGTGCTTGCACCTACCCCGGCCCGGCGGCGAGCGACTTCCCACTGCATGAGGAGTACAGCGGCAGTCCATGCCGGCGCATGCAACAACTTTCGAAGAATGGCAGTGGTGAGGTGAAAGGGAATGTTTCCCACAATGACGCAGGGAGTGGCGGGTAACGGGAAGTTGAGGAAATCATCATGGACCACTTCGACCGACGCCGAGGCGGTCTTTTTTGTGAGTTTGGCAGCTAGTTTTGCGTCTACCTCAACTGCCGTTATTGCCCTCCCCAAGTGGGATATCGGGTGAGTGAGGGCACCGCTTCCTGGCCCGATCTCAATGATGGGGCCGGAGGTTTGTTTTACAAGATCGACGATGGAGTTGATGATCTTGTGGTCTGTGAGAAAATTTTGGCCATGTTCGTGACGGCCGTATCCGTATGTAGACATCAGGTGTGCTCCGTGGAGTTGAAACGGAGCCGGGCATGGCAAATGGCCGCCCGGCTAAAGGACCGGAGCGGTTTCTAACCTGCGGGAGGGAGAAAACCGCCTTAGCGGCTGGTGAGCGGCCGCATGAAAACGGAACCTGAAATCAACATGGGCCTATCGTATCCAATTAATTTCGCAGGGTCCAATACGGTGAGAAAGAAGACAACCGCACCGCAACAGTGCAAGACCTCTCTGGATTGGAATTTAATTGAACATGGGTTTGGGGTACGACGCGCCCTACTCGGAGTGGCACGGACACTACGGCTGCGCGCCCACACACAACAGTAAAGAGCTCGGCAATGCACAGACACGTAACGAGAGCGCCACAAATGTATGTACGTTTAAGTTACAGCATCGACACTGACGCTCCACATGGAGGGACGGCCGCAGCCCTGCAGCAAGCACACGGCAGGGTGTCTGCTTCGGGCGACGTGAAATTACGCAGAAAAATACGAAACACATCACCGCAGGTCACGGTAGGTATTTGCGGGTCATTTCGTAATCTCGTAAACGAAAAGAACAAAACTACGAAACACAAAAACATACGTTGAGCAGCGTAAATGGTTTTCGTTTCGTAATTTTTCCACTTTTTGAAGAAAATCTAAATAAGAAGAGACACCTTGATTGCGATTGTGTCCCGTGTCACATAGCTGCAACCCCTGCAGCGTGCC
>NZ_KV816975.1:0-817 GCF_001814535.1 Actinomyces sp. HMSC065F12 | reverse complement strand
GTTGTGTGGATGAATTTGATGGGGCGCATGATGCGGTTGACTGTCAGGTGGCGGGCGCTGAGCGTCATGCCCAAGCGGCGGTGAGTTTTCAGCGCCGGGCTGAGGATACGTGTGGGAGTGGTTCGAGCCGTGATCGTATTGTCACGGTGCATGTGGATCACAGTGGTCATCTTGACAGGATTGAGTTCGCCGCCCAGGTGTCGACCTTGTCGAAAAGCCAGTTGACTTCCAGCGTGATGGAGGCGTACAGGGCAGCGTTGAGCGATGTGCGCACCCAGATGGTTGCTGTGGCCTCAGAGATCTTCGGTGCTGATTCGCCGACTGTGCGAAAGCTTGCGGACCAATGACTGGTGATCTGCGTATTAACACTGACCAGCTTGATGAGCACCGGTGTCATGTCGCTCACGTGGGGCAGGGAATTCAGATGGCCCGTGATGCGTCCGTTCAGGTCGGTGTGGGTGATGGCGCGTTCGGCGTGTTGTGTTCGCCTTTTTTGGTCCCGCCCCTGTCGCTCGTGGAAGGTCAGGCGCGTGACGCGCTGTCAAGCGCGTCGAGCGCGTTGGACCGGCTGTGCAGTCAGCTGGGTATTGCTGTGGAGGATTTTACTGCTCACGAAGACGAGCTGGCACGCTCCTTCAACAATGAGGTGAGCGTGTGGGGGAAGCGAGGTCGGCGTGGCTAATCCTTTGGTGGCGCAGCGTCAGGACTCGACCAGCCCGCTTGCCGGCACGTTTCTTCTTGAAGACGGCGAGCAGCTGGTTGGCGCGTTCAATTCAGGCAGCTGGGTCAGTGGCGGTATGGCTGCGTTCGCTGCTGT
>NZ_KV816974.1:0-317 GCF_001814535.1 Actinomyces sp. HMSC065F12 | reverse complement strand
ACGGCTGACAAGCTGCGCGCGGCTACGGGCAGTTTCGACACGGCGTTCATGAAAAGTCTCGTGACGGATAAGGCGTTCGCGGGCGAACTGGCTGCGGGTAAAGTACTGGTCGCTAAGGCCGGGGACGCGGGAACGGTGCTGATTGAGGACGGCGCGGTCACGGCGGGCAAACTCGCGGCTGACAGCGTTCAAGCGCGCAACATTGTCGCAAGCCGGAGCCTGACGGCTAAGGTCGCTGAGTTCTTGAAACTGAAGTTCTCACAGTTGGAATCGTCGGCTTTTAATGCGTGGGTACACATTATCGGCGCGGGCAAGAT
>NZ_KV816973.1:0-720 GCF_001814535.1 Actinomyces sp. HMSC065F12 | reverse complement strand
TCGGTTTACTGAGGTCGATGAGACGGTGCGCCGCTTTCATCCTGACATGAACAAGTGAGACATATAGGAGAGGGGTGCCACCCTTTGGGATCTCAACATCCCGTCGGGGTGGCACCCCATTTTCCCTGCTGACGCAGGGCACAAAGCCAGCCAATTTTCATGGCCTAACGTGAAGAATTCACATTACATGGGCTCATCCCCGCTACCGCGGGGCAGTTATGTTGCTTACTGTATCACAGGTGGAGTTCGGGACGGGAGGCCCAAAAGCGCGCAATCCTCACCCAAGGAGACCGGACCTCGCCGCCGTCCCTGATCGTCTGCACGTCACGCAGGAAGTCATCAACAACCCCCTGCACGACGCCGGGCGCGTGCGCTGGCATAGAGTGCTTGCCGGTCTCCCACCGGTGTAATTTGACCTGCTCAAGACGCTTGCCATCCTCCATTGGGAACATACGCGCCATTTCCCCCTGCGATAGTCCCAGTGCTCTGCGCGCGTCTCCGATCCACTGAGCCTCGTCACTCGTGATTCGCTTGCGGACGGGACGGCCTCCCATTTCGGCTTGTAGCTCTTTTTCAGCCTGCTCCAGCTCGTGCTCGCCGTCTGTGCGCTGCTGCATGGCTTGCCTGATCTGTGTGCGCGCCTGCTCCACCCTACGTGTCAGGCTGGTCATGCGCTCACTATAAGCGTGCTCGTATTGGAGCGCGTCGCCTATGATCTGC
>NZ_KV816972.1:0-10107 GCF_001814535.1 Actinomyces sp. HMSC065F12 | reverse complement strand
CCAGCAAGCCGCCGGCAACGATTGAGTGGGAGTAAATTAGGCATTTGCTTGCGACTTTGTGCATGCTATCGATGCAGTCCGCACCGTTTATGAAGCCTAATCTGGTACGCAAGTATGCGAAAGTCGCTTGCGGGATAGTGGTCATTCTTGCTGTCTAGACTGTTCTGTTTGGGCGTATCGGGCATGGTTTGTTAAAGGAAGCATCCGGCCCGCCCTTGTCTTGTGTAGAAGCCTTCGTCGGCGCTGGGTTTAACGCCGGCATTGTCTGGGGGCGTCAAGAGATGGCTCCTTTGGAGTACCTCCTCGGTGTTTTCCAGCGCAATTGGGAGAGCACTATTGGTCACCGGATGGCCTTATAAGCGCATTGAATGGTGAGAACTCTCGAGGTACCCTGAAATTTCGTAGCGCCTTAGGCTAAAACCACTCTGGATTCGCTATTGACATCCTGGTACCCTGGGTGCGAACCAATGCGACCTAGGAAGGAACGCCAGCACATGATACCGGTCATCGACTTGTTTGCGGGTCCCGGCGGCCTCGGTGAGGGATTCTCCTCCCTTAAGCAATATGATGGTAGCCCTTCATTTCAGATAGTCATGTCTGTCGAGAAAGACGACCAAGCCCACAAGACCCTACGTCTCCGCTCATTCTTTCGAAAAATCTACGCTGCAAATGGAGATACCATTCCGAGGCAGTATCTGCAATACATGCAGACGCATGATAGAGGGAAGCTTGACGAGCTTGTAACAAGGTATTCGGCTGAATGGGCGGCAGCAGGTCATGAGGCACTGTGTGCCGCGCTTAAAGACGGAGATAGCACACTCGTTGAAGAGGGCAGGAAGCGTCTCAAGGAATTCGGCATCACAGAGGGGGGCAAGTGGGTACTCATTGGCGGACCTCCATGCCAAGCGTACTCCGTGGTGGGACGGTCTAGAAGAACTCGCGAGAAAGCGAAGCTAGAGGCAGACGAGAAACAGACTCTCTACAAGTGCTACCTAGCCTTTATCAAAGAGCTTAAGCCTGCCGTCTTCGTAATGGAGAATGTGAAGGGTCTGTTATCAGCAAGGCATCATGGCGAGGGGGTATTCAGCAGGATCTGCGCTGATATGCAAGATGCTGGTTATGAAATACGGTCTTTGGTAAAGCGAGATGCTGACGAACCCCGCGACTATGTAGTGGAAGCAGAACGTTTCGGCATCCCGCAGATGAGACACCGCGTTATTCTGCTAGGTGTTCGGGATGGGTGCAAAAGGTCTTCCGCGACTCTCAAACCACTCACCCCAATCAATCTTCGGGAAACGCTCGTAGGGATACCGCGCATTCGGAGCGGCTTCTCTGAACGTAATGAAGGCTGGCGCGATAAGAACTGGAACGACTATCTCAACGGCGCAATATGCAAGCTTCTTGAGTCGGAAGAAGGTAAAGAATTAGAAAACATCCTAGTTCGAGTGCAACAGCAAAATCCTCCGCGTCTTATGCGCAAGAACAAGGTTACCGGGAAAATGGGTCGCTACGACGAGTGGTACAGGGGTCGTTTGGGGATACATAAGGTTCTCGCCAACCATGAGTCGCGTACGCACTTGGCTGCCGATCTCGACCGCTATGAGTTCTGCGCGGCGTACGCAGAGAAATACGGGGAGCCGGCACGCATCCCAGAGTTTCCACGGTACCTGTATCCCAACCACAAAAACGTGCAAAATGCCAAGCCAAGAGAGGGAATCAAGTTTGATGACCGTTTCCGTGTGCAGCTTTGGGACAGGCCATCTACGACCATAACGTCACATATCGCAAAAGATGGGCACTACTACATTCATCCTGATCCTGGCCAATGCCGAAGCCTGACCGTCCGCGAGGCAGCGCGACTCCAGACGTTTCCGGACGATTACTTCTTCGAAGGCAACAGAACGTCCCAGTACACGCAGGTAGGAAACGCGGTGCCGCCCCTTTTGGCTCAGGAAATTGGAAAGATAGTTGCGGAGCTTCTAGGCGTGGAAGCCACGGGGTACTGCGACACGATTACTCTTGTATCGGACGGCGACGCGTCTTGAGACGATATGGACAGCTGTTCCTCCGCAGCCTTGCCATCAGATTGACGAGCACAACGGACTGCTTATCAGACGGGATTTTTCTAGGAATCGCTGTCGCATACCGAAGTATCCCGCGCTCTTTCACTGTCGCCTCGTCTTCCTTTATGCACCAATCGAGGACATCCCGCCAGAATTGGGCGCCAGCATCGACCACAGCGGTCTGGGCCGCTATTCCGTTGAGCTCTTTTTGGTCGCGCGCCGCAGTGCTTTGAATGTCCCTCTCTTCCTCGACGCTGATGAGCTCTGAGATCCAGCCATCGTCCCACTGGACCTGCATCTGCTTTACCGCATTCCAACATTGTGGCTGTTTGGCCCATTCGGATATGTTCCGATAACCTTCCCTTGGATTCATGAGCACTTGATGAGCGACGCCAGCTGCCTGTCCAAGAGCTCTTTCGAACGCTGGCGTCACACCTTGGAGCTTCCATATGGAGAGAAAGTCGACTGATTTTCCCATCTCCTTGGCGGCGTTTGCCAAGGCACCGACGGCGAGTACAACATGTTGGGAGCGATAGCCGCCCGCCTCGTACCATTCGCTCGTCTGTACGATTTTACCTGCAAGGTCGAACACGATCTTCTTTGCGGCGACGCTCATGAAGTAGGCCTCGTTGAACTGCTTGTCATCTTTCTCCCAAGCTTTGGCAATGTCCTTGGCGAACTCGGAGAAGTTCTTCTGAGCCCCGCGGTTCACCATATAGGCCTTGTTCGTCCAGACCATTACGTACTTGGCCAAGTCGGTCTTCGTAAATGTCTGCGTCTTTGGGTACTCCTTAAGGAACTTGTTCTTGGCCGCATGAGTAAGATATGCCTGTGCATCGCGATATGAACCACGAGCCCGTTCATAAAACCACTTCGTGCGATCGAAGCTCCCAGGCTTTGCAGGCGCCATGATGCGTCTCGAGAATTTCGCCATTCTCACGTGGAAGGGGTGGTTTGCGAAGAAGTCGGCAGTGGAGACCTTGTTCTGGCTGTTGGCGTATTCTGAGATGCGCGGAACGAGGTCCTCCGCGGCTTCAGAGCTGACAATGCTCAGCTTCATCTGGACGAAGACCTTGGTCAAGTCGCGCTTCGCCTTATATGCCGCATATACGGAGGCCGTGGTCTGGCCTCCGTTAACCACTTGGAGGTTGTCGAGGCTCGTGATAACGAGGCCCTCGTCTCTTGTTTCAGTCTTGATTGCCTCTGCCGTTGCCGTTATGCCGTTGTTGAAGGAGAAGAAGAGTTCGGGCTCGTTTTCTAGGGTGCGCCGTATCCCCTTGTTCACTTTGCTGCGGGCTTGGAGGAAGACGCGCACGTTTTGCTCTAGGAGCCTAGCGCCCCAGCGGTCGTAGATGCGGGCAAGATCCAAGCCTGGTATGGCAGCAAGGTACACCTGGTTTTTGTCGTTCGGACTGCTTGCCAAAAGGGCTCGCAATGCGCCGTTCGGGAGCTCATTGAAGTCCACCGTAAGGCGCTCTCTCTCACGCCCGGAGGATACGAGGTCTCCGAAGCGGGCGATGTCCCAGACGTTGTATATGATTTCGCGTCCCTCAAAATCATCAACGATCTTGCCGGTGACTCTAGAACTCAGCTTCTTGTTGGTCAGGAGATGGAATTTAACGCGAGAAACCTTGTCCCATCGTGTGTTGATGAGGTCCGCGAGGCCAAAGCCCGGATCGGTCGGTTCGAGGGAGCTCCTGAAGGGGGCCTCGAGGGAACTGGAGAGAAACTTTTGCAGGCGTCGAAAGTCAGCCTCCATTTCGGAGTTGGTAAGCGTCACAAGCTGTGTGTCTTGGTTGAAATCGAGGATGATGAGCCCAAGGGTAGCTTGCCCCTCATCTTGTCCGAGCACGGAATCGAGGGGATCGCCGCAATAGCCATCGACCCTGATTCCGCCTCGCTCGGGTCGATAGAAAGCACGCTCTGCCTCATCGAATTCCCCGGCATCAATGAGATAATCAGTTACGGTGTCAAAGAAGGCATCCTCGAGATACACCCCATAGGCTTCTGCGGTGGTCTTGATATCCTGAAATAGCTCTTCGTAGAATTCCTCGGGTGCGCTCATCCCTTACTCCATTGCTCCTATCGCGGTCGATCTGTCAACGAGGTAATCGTCGCAGTAATCTAAATCGATTTGATATGTGACTCGGCTGACCCCCGGCTTGCAAGATTGGGAATCGATCTTGGGGAAATCGCCATTTACGGTGTAGTAGTAAGTAGCTCCCTCGCTCCATTTGGAGTCAGAGTAATCGTCTTCGTCGAAATAGCCAGCATTTGCGAGCTTGCTGTCAAAGGCTGCAACTTGAAGGGGGGAGTGGATGGCCTTCCTAACGGCGTTTACCACGTCAGTGACGGTAAAACCTTGCTCGTCATCGCTAGTCGTGCTGTTCAATTCTTCTACGTACAAGAACAGCTGTTCGGACGAATTGATGTTTAACTGATCTTCTGAGGAAATGACAATGTTGGGGTTGGCGGAGCTGCGCTTTGACTTGACCTCGATGAACACCTGCCCATAGGCGAAGTCCCTCGGCCCAGCCTCCGGCCCAGTCCATCCGTTCAAGGCGGCACCAATCCCATGAACAGCCAAGGCATCGTGCTGCAGGAAGTGCAGTTCGGCTATGAGCCCCTTCTGGGCTTCGGGAGTGAGCTTCGTTCTCGCGGGGCGGAGAAGAGAGCTCCACCTTTCCAGTCGAAGGACGCACGCCCTGCGGCAGGCATTCTCGCTTACGTCTTGCAGAGATGAGATGACGTCAGCCCCGACTTTGAGGAAGATGTCCTGCATGTCCATGTCAAGGAGCTCGATGACAATACTGCCCTCGTCTCGGTAGTCGTAAACCCCTATGTTTTTGAAGCTCGGAAGCTCAATCGGTTTCCAAGGATTGCAGGTATATTCGACGAGCAAAGCTGGATGCGCGTTCCAACTAATCGCCCAGAAAACTCTCTGCTGCTTGGGGTTATTTTCATCCGCAACCAGCCGGGCAGTGTACTCGCCCTTTGTCGAGGGCACCACCAGTCCACTCCATGGGTATCTAGTCGTCTTCAAAGTCATCGTCACTGTCCTCTTCGTAGTCGGCAGTGATGTTATCGATGGCGACTTGGTTGAAGACGTATTCGACGGGCTTCGTCTGCTTCTCCGTGTAGGGGAAGCTTATGCTCCAGCCAAATAACTCTTCTTGATGGTCCCAAGAGGGCCAATTGCCTGCCTCTGGCTTAACCACGCCCTTCTTGATACGCCTGTCAATTTGACGTTGCGTGTATTTCATAAGGACGGGATGCACGATGAGCAAGGGGTATGTACGGCGCCGTCTGTAGTAGCGGTCAGAGGGGTTGGCTTTGTCGTCGTGGTCTTTGCGGAAGTCCTCTTCGGCAGCCTGAATCTCTTCTGCGCTAAGTCCCTTCTTTTCGACTCCGCGGCTGACAAGACGGTGCTTCTCGCCGGCCACTAGGCAATCAGCCGACGTGTCGCTTCCTGGGTAGCGGATTTCGGATTTAATGAAAACGTCAGGAGCTAGCTTCAGAGCATTTCCTTCGCCCTTGGCGACGAGCACGTCCCACTCTCCAAGTTCACCATCCAACATTCGGTCATCGATATAGTTGAGTACTGGTTTGCTTTGGGACTTTGGCGAGCGTGCGTCTTCATTGACGTAGAGCTTAATGAATTCAATGACAAGCTGGGAAGGCACTCGGCGATAGAACACTTCCTCATCGTCGACATCCCTGTAATCGGCGATGGCAGATAAGAGCTGCTCCACGGCGCGTCTGTTCTCGGCGATTGCCTCACTGCTTCGATCGAAGGCGATGGTTTCGACGAAGCCGTTGTTGAGATCAATTGGTGCGGTGAGCTTGGTTCCAGTGCCCATTTTGTTCCTAGCGGTCACAATGAGCGAGTCGGGGCTCTGTCGGATTCGAAGGCCGTAGTTCTTCGGCGTGCGCTGAACTTGACGCATGTTCCGAAGCTCGTCGAAGAGGTCAGCGGTGGAGTCCGCGACGAACTTGTACCAGCCGGCCGCCTTATCGGACATCCAAATGCGGCACAGGTCCTCGTAGCCGGGGCGGTAACCAAACCAACGTGCCATCTGCATAAGGGCATCATATGCTTTGGCGTTGCGGGAATAGTACGAGACAGCCAGCCCTTCTAAGGTGAGGCCTCGCGAAAGCCTGTATCCTCCCACGGCTATAACATGCTCAGTATGCAGGTCATACTCGAGGCTCTCGGCCGAATCGGTATTGATGATGACGACGTGGATAGTTCTCACCGTTTCATACAAAGCAGGTTGTATCTGCTCCCAGCTGAACTCCGTAGAGCAGGAATACTCGCTTATCCAAGTGTCATATATGAATTGCAGGTCTTCGGAGACACTTAGCGCCTGCTGGGGGTCGAGAGAACCATAGGCCTTTATAGCGTTTTTCAGGTGCTTGAGGTAGTCGTCCACTTGCCAAGCCACGGACTTCTGGGGCTGCTTGTAAGGCGAGACGTTGATCATCATCGTAGAATGCTCGTCACCATCGCCACGAAGCGCTCGAATTGTCGTGGCAAGTAGGAAAGCCCTTACGGCATCTTTGAGCGATTCGGGTATCGCGTCAACTTGGTAATTCTTTTTGTGCTTAGGCGGCAAGACAAGGTCGATATCATCGATAAATCGCAAATGCTTCGGCCTGACGTCGTCGTAGTCTCCGAACACCTTTTCTGCGCCAAAGTAGTCAGAAGATTCCTCGAGCGTATAGATAAAACTGCTCGGGAAAAGATCCTTGCCAAACTCGTCGGTATCAACGGTGGGATCAATAAGTATGTTGGCATAGGGCGTGGCGGTGTATCCGACGTAGCACTTTCTTATGAAATAGTTCAAGATGTTACGAATCTGCCCGTTGATGCGGGTGGGCTCATCTTCTCGCTTTTCACGCCTGTACTTTCCATTAATCGAGGCATTGTCAGCCTCATCATCGATGAGGAGAAGTTGGTCGTCCGGCTGTGCGTTATCTCTCAGCCACTCATACACCTGCTTTAACGAGCTGCTGTTCTTCTTGATAACGAACAGCCAAGGCTCGTTAGTGTGAGAGGTCTGTATACCCCTCAAAGCGTTGGCACGCTTCTTGTTGAAGTCGGCCTCTCTTGAAGTACAAGCGATGGGCCGCCGCCGCGATGCTTTATCCTTTCCTACGCCGACGGGCTCTATGTCTTTCTGCTCAACGATATTGAAACCGGTGAAACCATCTTCGAGCCTCGCCTGTGTCTGGTTTCGAAGTACGTTATGAACGCCCGCCATCACGATGATTATCTTGTATCCGGCATCGGCGGCGCGGGATATCAATCCGATATAGTTAGCAGTCTTTCCGGATTGAACGGACGCGACGACAAGGCCCCTGCGCTCGAAACCCGCCTCAACAGTGGGGTTCGCCATAAGGTCGAGAACGTTCCAAGTATCCCTTTCTATGGTTCGAACGGTGCTCCGAGCCCATTTCTTGTCGCACATGAGGTATTTCTTGTAGCGGTTCCAGTAGTACCAATGACTATGGCTCTCAATCTCATCTTCAGCTTCGGTGAGCCAAGGCTTCACATCATCATCCTTGAAGGAAAATCCGAACTTCTTTCTGATTGATAGCTCAGAGCAGTACTGGTGAACGAGTGTATTTACAGTATCGTCACGGTCGCCGGCCATTCCTGCAAACGCCGGCAGACGAGAGAGGCCGTCGTATAGCTGCTCGTACATATCTCGGACTTCGTCTTCATTTGGCACTTTAGCGCTATTGGCGAAATGCTGTCGCGCGGCGTTGTCAATCTGGTCGATAAGCTCGGTTCTAATCATTGTCATCATTGCTCCTTGATTCCAAGGGCGCCGAGCGTCTCCTGCCATCGAGATTGGAATGGCTCTGCGTAATGCATTATCGAAAGAATTGTCTCGTCGTCACGGCCAGCCTGTTTGAGCGACGAAAAGAAAGTCTTGGCTGCGTCATCAAAAGCCTCATCTTGGAGGGCTGGCAAAGCTACATTCTCTTCGCTGTTCGCGAAGTCGTAGAAAAGCGACTCGGTGGGGAAGGAAGACTCTATGAGTGAGAGCGTAGTGTCGAGCGCCTTGCTGTCGATAGGATCAAGAGAATTCGTCAAGTTTGCAATCACAGGGTGCTTGCGGTTGATTCTGTAGATTCTCTTCTCTCCGTCTTGAACCACATCCCAAGCGGGAAATACATCGGGACTTGTGAGCCTTGTGGCACGTCGCCTGTAGGTTTTCTTGGAGGGGGTTCCGATAGTGGTAATAAGCGATTTAACGCGAGCCCTTACGCCCTCCGGCATTTGGGCGGATACCTTCTTGACGTCAATCTTCCATACCTCATCTTGGTTAACGTCGACGTCTATTTTGACCCGCGTGAGCTGGGTGAGGGCCGTTTTCTTGGCGAGTCCGAACCATGTCCCGTACAGGATGAGCCTCTTGGCACGATAGAGATAGATGCCTTGGCTTTTCAGATAGCCACCATTCAAGCCATAGTATTCGTACTCTTGCTGGGAGTCGTAGTGCGATCGATGTGGCAGGGTGAACGACTGCATTGTGACGCCCGGGCAAATCTGCTCTGCAGGCGAGGACTGCGATGCGTGATGCTTGGTGTTGAAAGGGTCAATTGGGCTCAAGCAAAGGTTGTTCACTTGGATGGATATTCTGTTGAGGCCTCGCTCACCAGCTAGGTAGCGATGAAAGACGAGTGAGAGGTAATCCTGTGCTTCGCTGATAATCCGCGGGTGGTTGACTTTGCCCGACCCTCGTTCCCCCGTGAGCCTATCTAACTTCTCCCAAAGCACCATAGTGCCCGATTCTCCCAGTTCGCCGAAAAACGGGATGTCCTCGGGATTGGTGTGCTCTATGACGCTCCAATTGTTTTGAGCGACAACACGATCGAGGTCCCAAGTAAAGGCCGCTACGTTGTCGTCTCTCCTCGAAATGACCGTAAGACGTCGACATTGAGAAAACGATGCGGTCTTAAGACCAAGCCCGAATCTGCCAAGATCGTTCAATGCGCGCTTCTGTCTCGGGTCGTTTGAACCGAGTCTCATGGCTTGCTTCAAGTCGTCTCTGTCGAGGCCCTCGCCGTCGTCAATAATGCCAATCTTGAACTCAGAGCTAGGAATGGCAAGTATTCGGATGCTGGAAGCGTTTGCGCTGATGGAATTGTCAACAATGTCAGCAAGTGCGCTATTAAAGGAGTACCCAATGTCACGGAGACTCTCGATGAGAATGCTTGGTTCCGGGTCGAGTCGAATGACATTGGAATCCATGATCTCACCTATTTGAAAACATCCCGTCCGACCCTGTCAGGCATGCATGAGCAACCTGAATTAACGATTCATTCTATCATCGATACTGTCAGATAGACCATGAAGAAGGGATCTAAGCCGAAATGTACCGCAAGTTAGCACGACTAGATGCTAACTGGGTTACAGCAAAGTAGGCGGTAGCATTTTTCGATGCAGCTATCCCTTCTTTGACGCATATCCTTTCTAGAAAAGTTGATAAACAAGCGTCAATCTGCTCATTGAATGAAATTGCGCGCCCTCATGTCGATTTGACCAGACTTGTGAGATAGGTGGTACACGGATTCCGGGTGCTTTCCAGACGTTGGGGAACATTCGGAGGCGTAGGTGAGCGTCGAAGTGGTACGGGGATGGCACTCGATTTGCTCATCGAGCGGGAGTAACCAGAACGCGCTGGGACTGCCTAGTTCTGCTGGTCGCCACTTAGTCGGCCTGCAAGGCGCTCATCAGACAGTCGAAGTGGGCGGGGTCTGCCGTGTCGTATTAATCGAACCATGCGTCGATTGCTTCTTGGGGATACAGTCAAGCGGCTCGATGATCAGTTTGGCCCACGGGGGAATCCTGCTGAACTGCCGCCACAGCGTGCTGATCCACTCCGGCCGCTACATGCTCATAGAGGCGCTTGCCTCGGTATGCATACATTGCGGTGAGGAACTCGGGAGCGTTACTCGTGTGGCGCCGTGCATCGAAATCTCTACTAGCAAGGCTGAGCGTGCCGGAGAACATTGTGTGGCGTCAGCCGTT